>CAMYMX010000007.1 GCA_947259605.1 uncultured Polyangiaceae bacterium
GAGTGAGCTCGGCGCAACGGTGGCGATCGGAGAAATCGATCGCATGGGTGGCACGTGCGTCAACGTCGGCTGCATTCCCAAGAAGCTCTTCGTGTACGGCTCCCATTTCGCGTACGATCTGAACGACGCGAAGGGCTACGGATGGGCCACGCAGCCGTCCTTCGAATGGACTACGCTCAAAGAAAACAAGGATCGCGAGATCGCTCGCCTCAATGGAATCTACGAAAGCCTCCTCGAGCGCGCGGGAGTGGAGATCGTCCGAGGACGGGGGCGGCTGCTCGATACTCATACGATTGAAATCGGGAACCTGCGGCGCTCGGCTAAGAGAATCCTGATCGCCACGGGCGGTCGGGCCATCGTGCCTGACATTCCCGGACGCGAATACGCCCTGACGTCAAACGCAGTGTTCTCGCTCGAAGAGCTCCCGCGGCGAATGATGATCGTGGGAGCGGGCTACATCGCACTGGAGCTGGGTTCGATGCTCTGCGCGCTGGGGGTCGATGTGACCCTGGTCCACCGGGGTGAAGAGATCTTGCGAGGATTTGATCATGACCTGCGATGCCACCTTCACGATGAGCTCGAGGCCAAGGGGATGCGGATCCTTCTCGAAACACAGGTCACGGAGATTCGAAAGACCGGCTTGGCATTCGAGGCCCGACTCGACAGCGGAGAGCTCCTCGAAACCGACTTCCCCATCTTTGCAATCGGACGCGAGCCGAATGTCGAGGGACTCGGGCTGCAAGAGCTCGGTGTGGAGCTCGGTCGGCGCGGAGGTGTCGTTGTTGACGATAACTACACCAGCTCGGTCTCTTCGATTCACGCGGTTGGCGATGTCATCGATCACATGCAACTCACCCCGGTCGCCGTCGCCGAAGGAATGCACTTCGCCCACCATTTCTACGGCCAAGGTGAGCACCGCATCGACTACGCCAGCATTCCGACGGCGGTGTTCTGTCAACCGGAGCTCGCGACCGTCGGCCTGACTGAAAGAGAGGCCTGGCACCGCTGTCAGGATGTTCGGGTCTACAAGTCGGTCTTTACTCCGTTGAAGCTCGCGCTGAGCGAACGAAAAGAGCACACGATCGTAAAGCTCGTAGTGGACGCAGCGAACGATCGAGTGGTCGGCTGCCACATGGCCGGCCACGGAGCGGCGGAGATCATCCAGGGCCTCGCGGTCGCCATCAAGGCGGGCGCAACCAAGGCCCAGTTCGACGCCACCATCGGGATACACCCGACCGCGGCCGAGGAATTCGTCACACTGCGATGATATTTGACTAATTCAGTCAACAACACGCCGCAACACTGACCACAAAAACTGCTGTATTTTTCAGCTTTTAGAGCCTAGGCTATGGCGCTTGGTCTGGACGTATTGAAAAAGCGCAGCAGACTTGTCAAGTTACTGCGAATCACCATGGACGCTGCCCGCATTGCCTCAGTCGATTCCGACCTCGATGAAGAAAATCGAGCCGTCGGAGCCTCCAGTGCCGAGGAGCTCATCGACTGGGCCTCGAATCGATACGGCGACAAGCTCGTCGCGTCGACCAGCTTTGGCGCGACTTCGGCCGTGATGCTGCATCTCGTGCATCGGGCCGCGCCCCGGACGCCGATCATCTGCGTCGACACGGGCTACCTGTTTCCCGAAACCTATCAATTCGCCGAAGCGCTGATCCAACGCTTGAATCTCGATGTTCGGTTCTACTCCGCGCAGATGTCTCCCGCTCGTCAGGAAGCGCTATACGGAAAGCTCTGGGAGCAAGGCGAGGACGGTGTGAACCGCTACCTGCAGATCAACAAAGTCGAGCCGATGCAACGAGCCATTCGTGAGCTTGGCGCAGAAGCTTGGATGGCCGGATTGCGGGCCGTGCAGACGGAGCATCGGGCCGGGCTTCGACGAGTCGATCGTCAGGACGGCCGGATCAAGCTTCACCCCGTCTTGCATTGGACGAGCGAGGACATGACGACCTACATGGACCGTCATGACCTTCCCTACCATCCGATGTTCGAGCAGGGGTACCGCTCGATTGGTGACCACCATTCTACGATTCCAACCACGGCGGACATGGATCCCCGCGACGGCCGTATCCTCGGCAAAACACGGGAGTGCGGCCTTCATCTCCCACTCACCGAGGAGCAAAACCAGAGCCTGAAGTCGAGCGGCTTGTAAGAAGCTGGCATACTACACTCCCGTCTGCGTAACCTCAATTCGAGGCAGCGAACGGTGACTCTGCTCCGAATTGTGATTAGCGACCTGCATCTCGGGACGGGAACCCGGCGTGGTCAGTTGAATCCGCTCGAGGACTTCATCCACGACGACCGCTTCGTCGAGCTCATCGCCTTTTATCAAAATCTCGCAGGTGCCGAGGGAAGCATCGAGCTGATTCTGAACGGGGACATCTTCGATCTCTTGAAGGTGAAGATCGCAAACCAGTGGCCGACCGAGGTGACGGAAGAGATCGCGATCGCAAAGCTTCAGCAGTGCCTCGAAGGACACCCGAGGTTCGTCCTCGCGCTTCGGGAGTTCATTCACAAGCCGACGAACCGCGTAACCTATCTCCCAGGAAACCACGATCTCGAATTCTGGTTCGCCGGGGTGCAAGAGCTCTTCCTTCGCTACGTCGCGCCGGGTGAGGCTGCCGAACGCGTCCACTTCGTGACTTCATCGGACACGTACTACCTCCCGGAAGGAATCCAGGTCCGCCATGGCCATCAGTTCGAGCGCATTCACCGCGTCGACTACGCACAGATGACGCGAACGCGCCGAGACGGAACCGAAGTGCTGGCGTTGCCGTGGGGCAGCCTGTGGATCCTCGAGGTGATGAATCCGCTCAAAGAGATTCGAAGCCACATCGATCGAATCCAACCTCTGCGGCGATTTCTTTGGTCGTCGGCGTTGCTCGATCCAGGCTTTGTGCTCAAGTTTTTATGGCGCTCGACGGTCTATTTTCTTCGGCACCGGGTATTTACGATTCAAGCCTGGCGCGACCGCATCATGAACTTGCCGCGACTCGTGCGTGAAGAGGTCCTCGAAGTCACTAGCGGCGGCTACGATGAACGGGCGATCCGCGCCCTCAACAAGACCCGCGGCGCCCACACCTTGATCGTGGGCCACAGCCACGGCCCGCGGTTTCTCCAGCTCCCGAACGACCGCATCCTGGTGAATACGGGAACCTGGGTGAAGATGATCAACTTGGACCTTCAGTACTTAGGCCAAGACAGCGGATTGACCTACGCGGTCATCTCGTACGACGACGACGGGAAACCGGAGACCACCTTGATGAGATGGCAGGGAGCCCACGAAGCCTGCGAGGCCATCCCGTACGCCGACTAGGTCCCCGGTCCGGTTTCTCCGATTGCCAAGCCGAGGTTGCCGTAATACTATACGCGCGTTCAGTGCCGCGATCCTGCGACAACCCGCCCAATCGCTTTCAGGAAGCCCATATCGACTGGGACGGTGAGGCTCCGCCAGCCGATCTTCGGGTTCACGAAGAGCAGGCAAAGAGCGCGCTCTCCGAGAACAAGAGCTCGGACGTTGGGTTTCGTTGGAGCGTGAATCCGTACCGCGGCTGTTTTCACGGCTGCGCGTACTGCTACGCGCGCCCTACGCATCCTTATCTCGGTTTCGGTGCGGGCACGGACTTCGAGCGGCAGATCGTCGTGAAGGTCAATATCGTCGATCGGCTGCGGGCAAGGCTTCGCAAGAAGTCTTGGAAGCAGGAGCTGATTGCGTTTTCCGGGAACACCGACTGCTATCAGCCAATCGAAGCGCACTATCAGCTCACGCGTCGCTGCCTCGAGCTCTGCGCCGAGTACCAGACGCCAGTGACGATCATCACCAAGGGCAAGCTCGTGCGGCGCGACGTCGATGTATTGCAGACTCTGCAACGCAGGTCGGCTTGCCGTGTCACGCTCAGCATTCCTTTTGCGAATGATGATCACGCACGCGCGATGGAGCCGTTTGCAAGCCCACCGAGCAAACGCTTCGAGACGGTGCGGATGCTGTCGGACGCAGGTGTCGATACGGCGGTGGCGGTCGCTCCAATTATCCCCGGCCTCAACGACGATCAAATCCCAGAGATTTTGAAGCGCGCACGAGATGCCGGTGCGTCCAGCGCGTTCAAGATTCTCCTGCGGCTACCGCTCGAGGTCGGCCCGGTCTTTTCGGCGCGGCTGGCCGAGGCCTTTCCACTGCGGCACGCCAAAATCATGAGCGCCGTCCGCGACGTGCGCGGAGGTCAGCACAGCGATGCGCGCTTTGGCGCTCGCATGGTGGGGCAGGGGCCGCGTTGGGCAATGATCGAGAAGCTTTTTTCCTTGCACTGCGACCGGCTGGGCCTGGAGTACCTCGCCGGCGAAGCAGCGGAGCCCCCGCGGCGCCGCAAGCCTGGCCAGGGGCCCCAACTTCCCCTCCTCTTCTGACCTGGCCCATAGCTTGCATCATGGTCCCGGCGTGACGGTGCACAGCCACCGACTTGCTCGGAGATCAAAGAAGTGATTACAGCTACTTATATACGATCAGAAGATTTGGACGACTTGTCATCGCGTGACATAGTGTCAATACTGCCTGCCAGAGAGTCTCAAATGGCCGAATCAACCGAGATCTCGGTGCTCGTCGTGGACGACGAGGCGCCGAACGTCGACTCCCTTCGACGCATCTTCGAGCGAGAAGGGTTCAACGTCCTCACCGCAACGAGCGGGAAGAAGGCGCTCGACTTGTGCCGCCACCACCCCGTGAACGTGGTGGTGAGTGACTTGATGATGCCCGGCATGAACGGCATCGAGCTGGTCAAGGCCTTGAAGACCGTCGTTCCTGATGCCGAGGTCGTCTTGATGACCGCATTCGGCACGGTTGAAAAGGCGGTCGAGGCCATGCGCGCCGGTGCATATGATTTCGTCGAGAAGCCACTGAAGCGGATCCAGATGGTCAAGACCGTTCGCAAGGCAGCGGAGCGGCAGCAGCTCGTCGTCGAGAACAAGGATCTTCGGCAACAACTGTCGCAGCTCAGCGACCGGAGCATCGTCGGGTCAGCAGCGTCGCTTCGGAGTGCTCTGGAGATCGCCACGCAAGCGGCGCCGTCCTCGGCGAACGTGTTGATCCTCGGAGAGAGCGGGACCGGCAAGGAGTTACTTGCGCGTCATATTCACGAGCGAAGCGGGAGAAAGCAGTTCGTCGGCGTCAACCTCTCCGCCCTTCCCGAGACGATCGTCGAGTCGGAGCTTTTCGGCCACGAAAAAGGTGCCTTTACGGGCGCGGTGGCGCGCCGCGGCGGCCGCATTGGAGAAGCGCAAGGCGGCACGCTGTTCCTCGATGAAATCGGCGAGCTGTCGGCGGCGGTGCAAGTGAAACTGCTTCGCGTTCTCCAAGAAGGCGAGTATCAACCCGTTGGTGGGCAGACGAAGAAGGCTGACTTTCGCCTGATCGCGGCGACGAATCGCGACCTTCATGCCGCGGTGGAAGCGGGGGAGTTTCGCGAGGACTTGTACTACCGGCTCAACGTCATCGCCCTCACCAGCCCTCCGCTTCGCGCACGACGTGACGACATCCCATTGCTGACGGAGCATTTCGTCGCGGCGTATTGCGCGAAAAACGACAAGGAGCCCTTGGCGGTAGACCGCGACGCGCTCCAACAGTTGATTGCCTACGACTGGCCGGGGAACGTGCGCGAGCTCCAGAACGTGATCGAGCGCGCCGTGGTTTTGAACAAGAGCGGCGTCATCAAGCTCGCCGACCTCCCGGACCCCGTCGCGCGAGCAGAGCCGCAGTTCGATGCGTTTACGTTCCCGGTCGGGACCACGCTGAGCGAGGTCGAGCGAAGCGTGATTCATGGCACTCTGAAACACACCTCCGGAGACAAACAGCTCGCCGCGCAGCTCCTCGGAATTTCAGCCCGGACGATCTATCGCAAGCTCGGGGCTGAGAAGGGCGACGAGGCCGCCTGAACAGCCGCGCCGCTCCTAGTGTCATTTTGTCAATCAAAGCAGATCTGGCCCGCCACGTTGTCCATACGCATTGGTCAGAATCCAGTCCGTAGGCACGAAATCATTGGAGTTTCACGGGTTCTGATTCGGCACGGTGGTTGCTCTACCAAGTGGCGGTGGCCACTCCACGACAAAGACGGTTCTCGGTTGCGATTGTTCTCGTAACGCTGGCCTTGTGCGCTTTCTTCCTGGCGCAGGGGACGACCCGCGTGTTGGCGGCCGAGCTGCTCACGCCGGCTGCGGTCGCCGGGAAGCAGCCCGGGAAACGTTTCACGCCGACCTCGCCCGCATTTCTGCGCATGCGCGATCCGGCGACCATCCTCAGACGGAACATCTTTGATTCGGCGCGCGGCGACCTCACTGCCGAGCCGCTCCCGGAGATTCCGCTGGGCGAGGACGGCAAGCCCATCGACGACTGGGACCCGAACCGGCCGCCGCCAAGATGTACCGGCAAGCTCCGGCTCGTCGGCTCCGTCGTGAGTCCGGTCGCCCCGGACTGGTCGTTTGCCGCGATCGCTGGTTCGAGCGACGGCAAGACCATGCTCTACCGCGAGGGCTCCAACGTGGACGGTTCCCAAGTGCTCGCGGTTCACTCTTCGAGCGTCGTGATGAGCGCCTCGACGGGGGTATGCCAACTGCTGATGTTTGAAGAAGAAGAGGCGGCAGGACCTCGAGCACCGATCGCGCAGAAGCCCGCGGCCGCCAATCGGGGGAACGACAGGAAAGCTGGCCTGAGCGATCAAGAGCTCACCGACGGCATCGAGAAGATCAGCGACACCAAATTCAACATCCAGCGCGGCTTGGTCGACAAAGTCTTGGCGAACCAGGGAAGTCTGATGAAGTCGGCTCGCGTGATCCCGCACGAAGAGAACGGACGCGTCGTAGGCGTCAAGCTCTACGGCATTCGCCGCAACAGCCTACTTGGCCGTCTCGGAGTTCGAAACGGCGACATGCTGCGAACGATCAACGGGTTCGACATGACGAGCCCAGACACCGCGCTCGAAGCTTATTCTCGACTGCGAAGCGCCGACAAGCTCACGCTCGCCGTCAAACGGCAGAACAAAGAAGTTACCATTGACTACAACATCGAATGAGACGCCATCTTGGAAATCCAGTCGGGGAATGAATCGTGACTTCTAGAAAACAGCTCATTTGCTTGCTCGTCGGCTCGCTCCTGCTGAGCACGGGACACGGCGCGGTAGCCCAACAAAACGAAGCCAAGCCGGCCAAGCCGCCTGCGCGGATTCCCTCTCCGCCCGTTCCGCTGCGACCGGCTCTAACCCCAGCGCCACCAAAGGCCGATGCCACCCCCGGACCCGGCCCTCAGGCAAAGCCCGAGCTCGAGGCCGCAGAAGAGCCCGAGCTCGAAAACGAGCTTCCGCAATTCGAAACAGGGGTCGAGTTCAAGGCGATGTCGCCACGCACCCGGGTGACGTTCAATCTCGAGGACGCCGAGCTCCCGGATTTGGTTCGCTTGATCTCGAACATGACGGGGCGTCGGTTCATTCTCCCAACGAAGCTCCGTGCGATCAAAGCAACGGTGTTCGCGCCTACGAAGGTGACGGTGGCGGAAGCATATCAAGCGTTCTTGTCTGTTCTCGAGGTGAACGGATTCACGATCGTGCCGGCGGGTCGATACCTAAAGATCGTCGAAGCAAAGCAAATCGAACGCCAAACGGTCCCGATGTACGAGGACGGAAGCACCGTTCCTTCGACCGACCGTTATGTCACGCGGATCCATCACCTGGCGCACCTCGCGGCTGAAGACGTCACGACTCTGCTCGCGCGATTCGCTTCCCGGACTGCGAACATCACGTCGTACGCCCCGACCAACATGCTGATCCTCACCGATACCGGAGCCCAGATCCGGCGCATGCTTCGTCTGATCGCGGCGATCGATCTACCGAGAAGCGGAACACAGACCTGGATCGAGCCGGTTCACTTCGCGAACGCGTCCGACCTCGCTGCCAGGTTGCTCGAGATCTTCGCCGCCGACACCGAAGCCACGGCACCGAAGCCAACTGCGAGGCCTACCGCGAAGAAGAAGAACGAGCCGCCTGCCGTGCTCGGCGGCTCGTCGTCAGGGCCAACCATCCGAAACATCATCGCCGATGAGCGAACGAACTCTCTCATCATCATCGCAACGGAACGCGCATACCTGCGCATCCTCGAGATGATTCGGCAGCTCGACGTGGCGCTAGAAGGTGAAGGTCGGATTCACGTTCACTACGTTCAGCACGGTGCTGCAACAGACATCGCGGCGGCGCTCACGGCGCTCGTGGGCGCCTCATCCGGCCCCCGTCCGGCGGCCGCGGGCAGAGGCGCCGCACAGCGGGCCGCGGCCGCGGCGACCAGTACGGCATCGCTCTTCGAGGGACAGATCGCGGTGACTGCATACGAGCCATCGAACGCACTGCTCATCACCTCGTCGCTTCACGACTACACGGCTCTCAAGAAGGTGATCGAGCGCCTTGACGCGCCGAGGAAGCAGGTGTTCATCGAAGCGGTCGTCATGGAGCTCGGCATCGAGCGATCGTCCGACCTAGGCTTTGCGTTTCACGGAGGCGCTGGTGACTTCCCGACCGATGGCTCTCTCTCGCTGTTCGGATTCAATGCCCCGTCCTCAATCGACATCACTCAGAACGACCTCAGTGGCTTGGCGCTCGGCATCCGTGGACCAACAATCGAGAACTCGCAACAGCTCGTCGGGTTCTCCGTGCCAGGGTTCGGCGTCGTGGTGACCGCGCTCGCAAAGTCTGGCGACGCCGACGTCCTCTCGACACCGCACATCATTGCGATCGACAACACCGAAGCTGAGATCAGCGTGGGTGAGAACATCCCGCTACAGACCAACGGCGTCGCGCCGGGCACCTTCGCTGGTGCAGGCAGTCTGGGCGCATTGGCCCAAGCGGGCGCCGGTGGACAGGATTTAGGCAACCTGGCCGGTCTGGCCGGCGGGCTCGGGAGCGTCGCCCGTCAGGACGTGGGCACCACGATCCGAGTCACGCCGCACATCAACGCGAACAACGAAGTGCGGCTCGAGATCGAAGAGGAGATCTCCGAACAGGGGGCGACCTCGGGCACCTTGGGCGTCGTCTCGATCAACCGACGTACCGCGCGAACCGAGGTCATGGTTCGGGACCAGCAAACGATTGTCATCGGCGGTCTGATGCGTGACGCGATTCAGAACAGCGAAGACAAGGTTCCCGTCCTTGGCGACATCCCAATCTTGGGCGCCCTCTTCCGCAAGACCAGCAAGCAGAAGCGTAAGACGAATCTGCTGCTCATTCTCACGCCGTACATCATCCGCGACCCAGGTGACCTTCGGGAGATCTTCGAGCGCAAGATGCAAGAGCGACAACAGATGATCGACCGCTATTTCGTGTTCGGCGAAGACAAGTTCGAGCCGCACATCGACTACACCCGTACGCGCGGGCTCGTCGCGGAGATTGTAAACGAGATCGACAGCGTCGAAGAAGAGATGGAGCTGGCCCGGGCTGCAGAGCTCGAGCCTCCGCCCGACCACGTGCCGCGCGCGCCGATCGGTCCGTACATCGCCTCGACGACCGCGATAGAGGACACCTACGTGATCGGCCCCAACGGCATCGAATTGCCAGAGGAGTCTGAAGCCGATCGGATGGAGGCGATCCCACCGACCGCGGCCGACGAGCAAGAAGGAGGCGGGGCTCCCCCTCCACCGATCGAAAGCCCGCACGGAGCGGAGCCGGAATCTCCGCTCGAACCCGAGCTCCCCGACGAAGCGGCCGACGCGGAAGGGCCTGACGAGGTCATCGAGCCTGACGAGCCGGCCTCCCGGCCGCAGGAGACCGATGACGGCGCCGAACCCGTGGGGGACGCGACCGAAGCGGCGTCCGAAGAGGCGCCGCAGTCAAGCAACGAAGAACCCGATGGAAGCCCGCAATGAGCTTCGAGCAGCGATACATCGGTGAGATTCTGGTTCGGCGCGGCGCGCTCGAGCCGGACAAGCTCGAGGCCGCGCTGCAAACAGCGGCGGATCGATCCCTCGAGCTCACGGACCTCTTGGTTGCGACCCACGCCGTGGAGGAAGTAAAGCTCGTGCGCGCCTTGGCGGACGAGGTGGGCATGGAGTTCGTGGAAAAGCTCGCCACGGATTTGATCCCAGAAGAGCTGATTGACGCAGTCCCGATCAACTTTGCGCGCCAGAATCACGTGCTCCCTCTGACCCAATCGGACGACAGCGTTCGAGTGGCCGTTGCCAATCCACTTGACCCTTTCCCCGTCGACGACCTCCGCATTCTTCTGGGCAAAATCATCATTCCGGTAGCCGCGTCGGAAGAAAGCATCGATGATGCGATCAACCGCGTCTACGAGCGAAAAGATGAAACCGCCCTTGCCGAGGCGAAGGAAGGCGAGGAGGTCGAGGAGCTTGCGGACCTGATCGACATGACCGACGAGGCGCCGGTGATTCGTTGGGTCAACAACCTTTTCTACACGGCGGTCAAAGAGCGAGCGTCGGACATTCACATCGAGCCCACCGATGAAAAAGTCATCGTTCGGTATCGCGTCGATGGCCGACTCATTCCGCGCAAGGAAGCCAATCGCGGATTCCTTTCGTCGATTGTGAGTCGCGTGAAGATCGAGGCAGGCCTCAACATTGCGGAACGACGCCTGCCGCAAGACGGGCGTATTACCAAGAAGATTGCGGGCAAGGTGATCGATGTTCGTGTGTCGACGATTCCCACCGCAAAGGGCGAGCGCGTGGTCATGCGTTTGCTCGACAAGGAGCAGGTTCTGCTGAATCTCATCGACCTGGGTTTCGCGCGCCGAGAGCTCGACCAATTGGAGGGTCTGATTCGGCGCCCAAACGGCATCATCTTGGTCACCGGGCCTACGGGCTCCGGTAAAACGACCACGCTGTATGCGTGTCTGAACAAGATCAACACGCCGGAGAAGAACATTCTGACGGCGGAGGACCCGGTCGAATACGAACTTCGCGGCATCGGCCAGATGCAGGTTCAACCGAAAATTGGTCTGACCTTTGCTTCAGGCATGCGGAGCTTTCTTCGTCAGGACCCCGACGTGATCATGGTCGGCGAGATTCGTGACCACGAAACGGCGGAGATCGCGATTCACGCGTCGCTCACTGGACACCTCGTGCTCTCGACGCTGCACACCAACGACGCACCGAGCGCGATCACGCGCTTGGTCGACATGGACATACAGGCGTACCAGCTGTCCTCTTCGATTCTCGCCGTCCTGGCTCAGCGCCTCGTTCGAAAGCTCTGCGACCATTGCAAATCCCCGTACTCGCCAACCAACCAAGACTTGCTCGAGCTCGGCATCGACGCAGCCATCGCTCAAGAAAAGCTGGTGGAGCTGAAGAAGCTCGCCGCCACCACCGTGATTGGAAACAGCAGCCCCCCGACCCTGCCCGTTCCGGCGGGCACAGACTCGGGTGACCTGACCTTCTATCACCATCGTGGTTGCGACGAGTGCGGCAACACCGGCTATCGAGGCCGAATCGGAATCTTCGAGCTCATGATGATCGATGAGCCCGTACGCCGTGAAATCCTCAACAACAGCGACTCAAAGACGATTCAGCGCGTCGCGCAACAACAGGGCATGCGGCTCCTCCGCGAAGACGGGGCCCGACAAGTCGTTGCGGGCGTGACGAGCGTCGAAGAGGTGCTGGCCGCGACCCAGGCCGCAGAGGTCTGATCCATGGGCGTGTACGCATACAAAGGCATCGACGCTCGGGGAAAGTCGGTCAAGGGCGTCCGAGATGCCGATAGTGCAAAGGGGCTGCGCACGCTCCTCAAGCGAGACGGAGTCCTGGCGACGGAGATCCTCGAGCAATCAGAGGCCGCACGCAAAGCAGCACGCGACATCAATTTTCGACGAATTTTTCAGCGTATCTCACCCGTGGACGTGGCCGTAGCCACGCGACAGCTCTCCGTATTGCTCCGTTCTGGGGTTCCCTTGGTCGAAGCCTTGAGCGCCTTGATCGAACAGCTCGATCACCCCGACCTGAAGAACGCGTTCACCGACACTCGCAACAAGGTCAACGAAGGCAGCACGCTCGCCGACGCGCTCAAGGCACATCCCAAGATTTTTCTCTCACTCTACGTAAACATGGTCGCCGCAGGCGAAGCGTCGGGCACGCTCGAAGAGGTGCTCGGGCGACTTGCGGAGTTCCTGGACGACCAAACCAGGCTTCAGAGCAAGGTTCGTGGCGCCCTCGCCTATCCGATTGTCATGGCGATCGTCGTGGTTGCCATCCTTTTCTTGATGATGTCGGTCGTAGTACCCAAGGTCACCTCGATCTTCGAAAACTTCAACCAGGCGCTTCCCTGGTACACCAGCGTGTTGATTTGGGTGAGCGACATCTTCAGCAATTACTGGTGGCTCCTCGCGGCGCTGTTGGGTGGTGGAATCTACTGGTTCCGTCGCTGGAAAGCGACGGATGACGGTCGAAGGAAGTGGGACCTCTTCGTGATGGACGTACCGCTCTTCGGACCCTTGCTGATCATGGTTGCCGTGGCCCGGTTCTCTCGAACGCTCGCCACGCTCCTCGCGAGCGGAGTGCCGGTGCTCACGGCCATGGACATCACTCGCAACGTTCTTGGAAACACAGAGCTGATGCGAATCGTCGAGGACGCGCGCGAAAGTGTTCGCGAAGGGGAAGGAATCGCCAAGCCGCTGCGGCAAGCAGGCAGGTTCCCGCCGATCATGACGCACATGATCGCGGTGGGTGAGCGCACCGGCCAGCTGGAGGAAATGCTCCTGCATGTCGCGGACGCCTACGACCAACAGATTGAAGTGCGAGTGGGCGCCATGACCTCGATCCTCGAACCCGTGTTGATCGTGGTCATGGGCGTCGTCGTTGGCGGCATTGCGTTTGCCATTCTCATGCCGCTACTCCAGCTCAACGAGATGATTCAATGAGAGACGAGCATGGTTCGACGGTCACAAAGAGAACGCGTTTCGCTGCCCTGGGAGAGTCGGGGCGGCCGCTGGCGCAATGCCCTCAGCAACACACGTTGGCAAGCACTGCTCGGGGTTCTGCTGCTGGGCGTTCTGGCAGTCGGGTTCACACGCTACGCGCGACGTCGAGTTCAGATCCGCGACACGCAAGTCGCGGTCGCTCAGGTGAAGCAGGCCATCGACCGGTTTCGAGCGGACGTCGGTCGCTGCCCAAGCTCCGAAACGGAGCTGCTTCACCCTCCCCTATCTCAGAAGCACTACCTCGATTCGATCCCAAAGGACGGCTGGGGGCGGTCCCTCACAATTCGCTGTCCTGGTTACTTCGAGGACGAAGCGGATGTGATTTCCGCGGGCCCGAGTGGCTCGCTCTCAAAGGACGACAACATTCAATGAAGGGAACGGGAGGCTCCATGCCCAACACGACTGACACGCGCCAACGAGAACGAAATGCCCGCCGGAGGCGACGAGAGGGCTTCACGCTGATCGAGATCATGATCGTCATCACGATCTTTGCGATGATGGCCGGTGGCGTAGCGGTGGCATTGCTTCCGCAGCTGGAGAAGGCACGCCTCAAAACAACCAAGACCGACGCTCAGGGATTACGCTCGGCCGTCATGCTCTACGTCGCGGACAATCCAAGAGGTTGCCCGACGGTCGAAGACTTGGTGAACGAGCGATATCTCGATGGAACTCGTCGAACGGCGGACGCCTGGGATACCCCGTTTCAGATCAGCTGCGAGGACGGCGATGTGGCGGTCGTCTCGGCGGGGCCGGACCTGCAATTCAACACTGAGGACGACATTTAACAGATCATGTTCAAGCGCGTCCCATCTCGAACGAACCACGGATTCACTCTCATCGAGGTGATTATGGTTATCGCGATCATTGCGGTCGTGGTCACGGGGGCGACGTTTGGCCTGGGCGCCATCACCCGGACCCGGCTGCGCTCTTCTGCCTTCAAAGTGATGAGCGCGGCTCAATTCGCCTACAACCGTTCGCTCACCCGGGGCACGACGACGCGACTCCGCTTCGACTTCGAGAAGGATACGATGGCGATCGAGGAGACACTGACGCCGGTCACTCTCGCCACGAACGAACAGCTCGAGGACGAGGATGGCCAGGCAGTCGACCCCTGGGACCTCGCCAGGGCGAGGCTCGAAGAACCGCTGACCCCCGTGAAGCCAACCTCACCGTTTCAACCGATTTCGAACCAAAGCGGCAAGGTCATCGAGCGGTATACCGCGAAGCCGGTCGGGGATGCGATTTCGATCCACGCCTTGATCACGCCGCACGAAACGGACACTCGAACCGATGGAGAGGGCTCCGTTTACTTCTTCCCCGGTGGGCTGACCGAACACGCCGTCATTCAGCTGAGTGACGCCAGTGACACGGTCTACAGCATCGAGATACACCCACTCACTGGAAACGCGAAGATTCACAACTTCGCGTACGAACCGCTGGACGAGCTCGACGACGACGACGAGGGAGAAGTCGAGGATCCACTATGAATCGACGTGGCTTCACCCTGTTGGAAGTGATGATCGCCGTCGCGATCCTCGGGATCTCGCTCACCGCGATCTTCTCGAGCGAAGTGGGTGCTGCAAACATCGCCGCGCGCGCTCGCCGGCAAAACGTCGCTGTGACCCTTGCGCGCTGCAAGATGGGTGAGATTGAAGAGATCATCTCGATCGAGGGCTTGCCCGCGCTCGAGAAGAAAGACACCGATGCGTGTTGCGAGCATGCGCCCATCGAGGGCTACGAGTGTGACTGGATCGTGGAACGAATCATTCTACCGGAGTTCGGTGCCGGGGACGACGAAAGCGAGGACGACGAGGGTGGTGACGGGAACGATCCCAAGGAGATCGTGAACGCGGCAGTCGACGAGGTCACAGAATCGGGCGGGCCGACGGAGCAGGTGATTGCGGGCCAAGCGGGGAACCTGGCGATGCTCGCTTTGCAAATCGGATTTCCAATCTTGAAACCATTTCTCGAGGAGCAAGTTCGAAGAGCCACGGTGACCGTTCGATGGACGGAAGGGTCCAAGCAGCGCGGCTTCGATGTCACGCAGTACCTCGTGTCCGAACAACTCGCACCCGCCGATGAATCGGCCCAAGAGGAGGCAGAGTGAAAAGACCTGGTTTCACTCTGCTCGAGGTAATCCTCGCGGTGTCGGTGCTCGCCCTGGTGGGCACCATGATCTATGGTGGTTTCGCTCAAACGGCCCTCAACAAGGCGCGGGTCGAAGGGGATGTCGACGAATCGCGCATCGTACACATGGCGCTCGGGCGCATCGCACGGGAGCTCACGATGGCCTTCGTTTCGACCCACGCCAATCCGTCACTCGATCTCCGAGTCGTGGAAACGGCGTTCATCGGAAACGACCGCGGAAAAGAGGACCGAATCGATTTCACGTCGTTCTCGCACCGGCGCCTGTACCGGAACGCGCGCGAGTCGGACCAGAACGAGCTGAGCTACTTCGTCACCCAAGATCCCGACGACCAGGATGTCCAGGTCCTTGCTCGCAGAGAGCAAAACCGAATCGATGCTGACCCACGACGGGGGGGAAAGTCGCAGATCCTCGTGAGGAACGTCGAAGAGTTCAACATCGAGTACTACGACCCGTTGTTGAGCGAGTGGGTTCAGAACTGGGACACTGAGGACGTGCTCGCGCAGCCGAATCGGCTTCCCGCACAGGTGCGGATCCGGCTCGGGGTCAAGCACCCAAGTCGCCGGGGAAAGACTCAGACGTTTGGCACCAGGGTGACGCTCCCGCTCAATTACGCACTGAACCACGCGAACTACAACCCATGAACCACCGTAAAACGACATCGCATCCCAAGCGCTCCGAAGAAGGCGTCGCGCTGATCATGGCGATTGCGACGATAGCAATTTTGTCGGTGATGCTTGTGGACATGCACGAAAAGACAGGCACGGCGTTTGCCGTGTCCACTTCGCAACGAGATACCCTTCAGGCCGAATACATGGCCAAGAGCGCGATCAACCTCACCCGGCTGCTGATCGCGAAAGAGCCGCAGGTTCGACGCTTCGTCGACCCGCTGTACCGAGCCGGGACCGGACGTTCTGCCCCTCAGCTGCCTGTCTGGAACTTCGTCAACGAGCTGATTGCGCCTTTTTGTACACCCGAAGATCAGCGAGACACCTTGATGGAGCTGGGAGTCGACTTTGGCGATACGGTCGGGTTCGATGCCCTTCCAGGTTCATGCCAGGTCCGCGCCGTCAGCGAGAACGGCAAGGTCAACGTGAACGATCCGCTGTTCCTTGACGGAGAGCAGGCCCGAAACGGCGTTGCGATGCAGCTCTTTTCGCTGACCGGCGGCCAGCTCCCGGAGAGCCCCTACGATGCGCTGTTCAACCAGGAGGATGAAACGGGCACTTTGACCACGCGGATCGATCTCATCACTGCGGTGATCGACTGGTGGGATCGCGATATTCAACGCACCGACTTCGACCCTGGGGCAGGCGAAACACGAACGGGCGGCACGGGCACGGAAGACGACACGGTCTATCAACTGAACGAGGACCCCTACCGGAACAAGAACGCCCCTTTCGACTCGATTCAGGAGCTGCGTCTGGTGCGAGGCTTCAACGATGATTTCTGGGCCACGTTCGTCGAACCCATCCCGAATGACCCCACGTCCCGGCTCATGACGATCTACGCATCAGGCCTGGTGAACGTAAATGAAGCAAGTCCTCAGGTTTTGCTCGGTCGGCTCTGCTCCTTCGCCCCCGAGGTCAGCCTTTGCACCGATCCCCTCGAAAGCGTCAAGTTCGTCCAGATTCTAACCACGATTCGCCAGCTCATCCCGATTCCGCTGTTTAGCCGGCCGACAGACCTCATCAACTTCGTGGAAGGCAAGGGAACGGAGAAGGACTTGTACGGAATGTTGACGGGTTTTCTGGGTCCGGAAAGCGAGCTCATCTTCACACCGATCGAGATTCCGGCCGAGCAACGAACCCCTCTCGCACGCTCCTTCGCAACCTCGGCGCAGATTTTCACCATCGAAGCCGTCGCCTTGGTCGGGCATTCTGAGGTGCGGATCGAGTCCGTCGTCAACTTTCACTCGCGCTGGGTTCCCCCCCCTCCCAATTCGGGACGAATGCCAGGATTGGGCGTGTTTCACTACTATCGGATGAATTGAAATGTCTTTGGTTTTAGGATTAGAAGTCACGACCCGGGTGGTTCGAGGCGCATATCTGAGAACGGCACTGCGCGGATCCGAGATGGAGCAGTACGCCGAGGCGCCGCTCCCCTACTCCGCAGATTCGGAGTTGGAGGCAGGCGTGCTGCAGGCTGCGATCGCGCAAGTTCTCTCTCAGGGTGCGCGGCCGCCTGACCGCATCATCGCGTCGCTGAACGGCGAGAGAGCTTCGCTCAGGCTGATCGATTTGCCCGCCGGCGTAGAAAAGAAGGCCGGCGAAGTCCTCCCGGGCGAGCTCGGGTCCGTTCTTCCCTTCGACATCGAAGACGCGATCGTCGACTACCAGGTGGTCGATCGTGGCGAGTCGACCATCCAGCTCATGGCCGCTGCCGCGCCTCGTCGAAACGTCGCGGAGCGATTGAACGAGCTCCGATCGGCGGGCGTCGACCCGAGCGAGCTTGCCGTTGGGGCAGCCGCGTTCGACGGCCTGGGAGCGCTCCTCGGAGAGTCGCTCCAGGACAAGACGGTCATCGTCATCGACGTGGGCCCCAAGAATACGGACTTCGCTGCACTGACCAATGGCCGCTGTACGTTTGCTCGAACGCTTTCGGGAGGGATGGACTTGGTTGAATCGGGGCGACGCGCTCAACTGGGTGCAGCGCTCCAGCGCACGCTCGCGAGCTACCGGGCGCAACGCCCCGAAGAGCCGTCCATGGTAATGCTTTCGGGGGAGACCGCACCGATGGAAAGCGCGCGGAGTTGGCTGACCGAACAACTCGGAATCGCCTGCGGCGTAGCCCCGCTCCCCGATGCGCCCGGGGCCGACGAAGAAACGCGCCCAAAGTTCGCCAAGGCAGCAGCGCTAGCATCCCGCGCCATCTCACGGAGAAAACAACTCAACCTGCGGCAGGGCGAATTCGCATCGGCAGCGGCGGTAGGTGAGCTTCGGCAACACGCTCGCCTGATCGCCGTGTGTTTCGCAGCGATCGTTCTTGCCTTCAGCGTTTCGTTGATGGCTCGTTACCGTGTCGCTCGCGCGGAGCAAGAGCGACTCACCGCAACGCTGGTGGAGGTGAGCAAGGACCTTTTGGGAGAGGAGGTAAGCAGCGCGCTTCATGCTCGGGAGCTCCTCACCGCTGGGCCACGCATCGACGACCCGCTGCCTCGCTTCGATGCCTATGACGTGCTCGAGGCAATCTCCGAAAGCATTCCTGCGGACATCCAACACGATACGCGTCGGCTGCTGATTGAGATCGACGACGACGGCGACAATGGGCGCTTCGAGATTCAGGGTACCCTGGGCTCCATCGCCGACCGGGACAGGCTCGTGGATGACCTCCAGGCACATGCTTGCTTCGCCGAAGCCGAAAAGGGATCCATCTCAAACGCGGTCGGCGACCGCAAGGACTACAAGCTGGTCGTCAAGGTCGACTGCGAAGAAGCGGTCGCGCGCCCGAAGAAGAAGGAGAAATAACGTGGCCTTTGGAGACGCGTTGGACAATGTGCGCAGCTGGGCGGAAGCCCTGAGCGGACGCGAACGTCGACTGATCACCATCATGGCCGTCGTGTTCGGTGCGATCCTGATCGTGCTCCCGATGTACCTCGCGATCGCCAGCATTTCGGACATCGAGACGGAAAACGACGAGATTGGCCTAGTCCTTCAGGACATTCACCGCTCGGAGCCCCGCCTACGACAGCAGAAAGCCGATCGCGTCGCGGTAGAGAAGCTGTACAGCCGAAAGGCCCCTTCACTGGGCGGCTTCCTCGAGGAGCGTGCTCAGCAGTATGGCGTGACCGGCCTCGGGATCACCGACCAGCCAAACCTCGACATGGGAGAATACAGCCGACGTTCGGTGCGCGTGTCTTTGCCCGTGGTTGAGCTTCGACCGCTCATCGAAATGCTTGCAGACATCGAAAACAGCTCTTATCCCGTTGCGATCGAACGCATCCAGATGACCGGCGGCCGCATGCGAACGGGATACACGGTGAAGTTGGGCGTCAACGCCTATGACCGCGAAGTCGGTTCGGTGGAGCAGTAACTCGTGGACCGGATTCCATTCAAGCAAATCCTGAAGTGGACGGGTTACCCCCTGTTCTTCGTGGTCTGCTTTCTCTTCTTCGCGTACAAGACTTTTCCCTACGAGCGGCTTGCCGATCGCATCGTTCAAGAAGCTTCTGCAAGGGGCTACGAGATCGAGATCCTCGACTTGACACATTCGGGCTTGGCCGGGCTCACCTTCGAGGGACTTCGCTGGACCGTTCCGTCCGAGGAAGAGGGGTCAACTCCGCTCGATCTGATTTTGGACGAGCTCACCGTTAGCACATCGCTATTTTCGCTGATCTCCGGAACCAAGTCCTACAGCTTTGACGCAGAGCTGGCGGGGGGCGACGCCGATGGCGACATCACGATCGGGGAGAACGACCTAGACGTCGATATCGAAATCGACGAGGTCGACCTCGGCGAGCTTCCTGCGCTGCGCCAGTTCACCAAGGTCCCGCTAGGTGGAGCGCTCAGCGGCGAGATCGTGCTCGTCATGCCGAACGAGATCGCCGAGTCGACCGGCAACATCGCAGTCACCATCGAGGCGCTGAGCATCGGTGATGGAAAGGCCAAGCTCGAAATTCCGGATTGGGGCGGCTTGACGCTCGACCGTGCGGAGGCGGGAAACCTCGAGCTGACGGTCACGATCGAAGGAGGCATCGCGAACATCGAGCGCGCGACGGCGCGCGGCAAAGACCTGGAGCTCGACGCGCTCGGCAGAGTGCGGCTCCTGCGCCCACTCAAGCGCTCGGATCTGAACGTGATGGTCCGCGCCAAAATTCAGGATGCTTATAAGGAGCGAAGCGCCAAGGTGGCCACCATGCTCGAGCTCGCATCGTCGGGGCTCAAAGCCGCGCAGACGGACGACGGCGCGATTCAGTACACGATCGCCGGCGCGGTCGGAGGGCGTTTGCGACCGAGAGCAGCGGGCAAACAGCCCTTTCAAGCCCCCAAATGAAGACCGCGACTGGACGTCCCGGGGGGCTGTGCTCTAGAGAAGGCTGTCACGGGCGGAATCGATGACTGGAAACGACGCAGAAGAACCTGACGAAATCGACGAGCTCCAAGACGTCGAAATCATGGATGGTGCGCCACGCCCGGGCAACGATGGCCCCGACGAGCTGGCACTGTCTTCCGCTGCGCTCTCACGGCGCGACCCGCTCGGCGCCTACATGCGGGACGTGCAGCGATACCCGCTGCTCTCGAAAGAAGAAGAACACGAGCTCGCCGTGCGTTTCCTCGAAGAAGACGACCTCGAAGCTGCAAAGCGACTGGTCACCTCGAACCTCCGGCTGGTCGTCAAGATCGCGTACGACTATCGACAAGCGTACAAGAACATTCTGGATCTGGTTCAGGAAGGCAACATCGGCCTGATGCAAGCGGTCAAGAAGTACGACCCGTACAAAGGCGTGAAGCTCTCGAGCTATGCCGCCTGGTGGATTCGAGCGTATATCCTTCGCTACATTCTAAACAACCATCGGCTCGTGAAGGTCGGCACGACACAGGCCCAACGCAAATTGTTTTTCAATCTGCAGAAAGAAAAGGCGCGCCTGTCTGCAATGGGAATCGAGCCGACGGCGGAGATCATCGCGGAACGCCTGAACGTACCAAAGCGTGACGTCGTCTCGATGGACATGCGCTTGGCGGCCGGCGATGCATCCCTCGATGTACCCGTAGGGACGGGAGAGGGTCGCACGGTGGCGCGGGTGGAGCTTCTTCCATCCGCAGACGTTCGCGTGGACGACACCTTGGCCGATGCCGAAGTCGGCGACCGGTTCTCCACCAAGATCCACGAATTCGGGGAGTCCCTCGAGGGCAAAGAGCGGCAGATTTTCGACGACCGCTTGGTTGCTGAAGATCCCAAGACTTTGCAGGCGCTTGGAGATGAGTTCGGCGTGAGCCGTGAACGCGTTCGGCAGATTGAGAAGCGTCTGCTCGAGAAGCTAAAGGCTTACCTGCGCGAAGAGCTGGGGGAAACAGTCGTCGAAGTCTACGAATCTCCCTGAGCGGCCGGGTCGCGAAGCGGCGGAGATGTGGTAACGCCAGGGGATGTCAGGCCGCCTGTCCGTGGTTGCGACGCCCATCGGTTGTCTCGAAGACATCACGCTACGGGCACTGCGCATTCTGGGCGAAGCCGACCTCATTCTCGCGGAGGATACCCGCCATACACGCACGCTTTGCGCGAAGCATGGCATCTCGACCCCGCTGCGTTCTTTTCACGCATACAGCAACGACGACAAGGTACTTCAAATCGTCGAAGAGCTCGCCAATGGGGCTCACTACGCCTTGGTGAGCGATGCGGGGACGCCAGTGATCAGCGACCCCGGGGTCTACCTGGTCTCGCGCGCGGCCGAAGCGGGCATTTCCGTCGAAGCAATCCCGGGTCCAAGCGCCGTCTTGGCGGCTCTTTGCGTCGCGGGACTCCCCGTCCGTCGTTTCGTCTTCGAAGGGTTCCTGCCTCGCGGGAGCGGAGACCGAAGCAGCGCACTAAAGCGGATCGCGCACTCGGAGGTCACGGTGGTGCTGTTCGAATCGCCCCATCGCATCCATGCGACCTTGGAGGACCTCGAACGGGAGTTGGGGAGCGAGAGGCAAATCGCGCTCTGCCGCGAGCTCACGAAGATGCATGAGCAAACCATTCGTGGCACGGTTCCGGAAGTCCGCGGGCAGCTTTCGAACCCGGCCCGAGGCGAGATCACCGTTGTCATCAAAGGCCAAACCGCGGTCGTAGCGATCGAAGACGTCGACCTCGACGCCCTCGTGGTGGAATGGAAACGCGAGGGGCTTTCGACCAAAGAGATGACGCAGAGGCTCCAGCAAGACCTCGGCTGGAAACGCAATCGGGCCTACCAGGCCATTTTAGACGCGTCCAAGCCGGACCAGACCTAGTTCGCCGAGGTCGGCAGCGTCATACAGACGCGAAGGCTGCCGGCTGTACCCGCTTCGGTCCAGATGCGCCCACCTTGGGCTTCGATCACGCTTCGCGCGACCGCAACCTCCAGGCCAAGCGCATCCGAGCGTGATAGCGGCGTTTCAAGCCGTTCAACGATGGCCAGCGTATCGGCGGACGAATCCTTGAGCGTCGCCATCAGGTCGAATTGGACGAAGCCCTTGCCGACCT
>CAMYMX010000008.1 GCA_947259605.1 uncultured Polyangiaceae bacterium
TGTTCAAGGGCAAGTGGATCGAGCGCTACGGCGACAGCATGGCCGGTGCGTTGATCGTAGCGACCGGCGTCCTGGTTGCCTTGTTGGATTGGTGACGGAGCCGGGGCGACATTCGACGCCGACGCGCTATAGAAGAGGAAATGCAAATGAAATTCGATAAAAAATGGCTCAAACCCCTGCTTGCAGGGTTCCTTTTGGCCGGGCTTACCGGCTGCACCCAGGTGGACGCCGGCAGCCTCGGCGTCGTCATGAAGTGGGGCGAGATTCAGGATGTCGCGCTTCAGGAGGGCATCCATTTCCGAACACCGGTCAAGACGCAGATCATCAACATCTCGACGCGCGTCCACAAGATGGAAGCAAGCGCGACCGCATCTTCGAAGGACCTCCAGGTCGTGTCGACGAAGATCGCCTTGAACTACCGAGTGAACGCGGCCCAGATCGTCGAGGTCTTCCGCAATATTGGGACGCGCATGGCCGTCGAGAACACGATTATCGATCCCGCGCTTCAGGAGTCGCTCAAGCAGGCGACGGCGCAGTACACCGCCGAAGAGCTGATCACCAAGCGTCAAGAGGTGAAGGCGACACTGGGTGACAGCATCAAGGTCACGCTGGCCAAGAGCGACATCCTCGTGACCGAGCTGTCGATCACGGACTTCCAGTTTGCCCCCGAGTACCAGCAGGCCGTCGAAGCCAAACAGGTGGCAGAACAGCGCGCTCTCACCGCGAGGAACGACCTGGCGCGCATCAAGGTCGAAGCCGAGCAGGCCGAGGCCAAGGCACGTGGAACGGCAAATGCGATGCTCGCTAGAGCGGAAGCCGAGGCGAAGGCACAGGAGATGCTCAGGAAGACAATTAGTCCTGAAATCGTATACTTACGAGCGGTCGAGAAATGGGATGGCAGACAGCCAAGCGTGGTCGGCGAGGGCGGCGCAATCCTCGACCTCGGCTCGATCAAGAAGGCAACAGGGCGCTGACGTTCATTCGCCGTTGACCAGGCTTGCGAGCTTGGGGAGCAGCGAGCTGTGGAGCTGATCGTGGCTCGGGTCGTTGCTACTCATGGCGCGCAAAATGCCGTTTTGGTCGATCAGGTGGAAGCCCGGGATCAACTTTCTGGTTTCAGCACTGATGAATCGTTGGTCTCCGATGAGCACCACTTGGTTCTTGTGGCGGTCCATCCCAAAGTGACTTGCCCAGGCGCGCGCGTCTTCTTCGGTGGGCGGGCTTCGACCATCCATTCCGTAGAGCACGAGCTGGACGAAGACGATGTCGGGATGTTCCAGTGAGAGCTTCGCATAGCCGGTGGCGTAGCGCTCGATGGAGTCGAGTCCGGGTTGCGGTTGGATCCCGCGGAAGCGGCTCTTTCCGGGCTCGTTCCCGCCGGCAAATGCGTGGCATGCTTTGCAGGTCAGACCGACCACCTCGAGGAGAATGACCTTGCCCTGGAAGTCGCTGATGGCGCTGACCTGCCCGGTCTGGTCCTTCAAGACCAGGTTCGGGTAGAACTGGCCGACCACCGGAGGCCAGCCTCGAAGCGGCTGCTCGGGCTGATAGTCGGCCTGCCTTTTTGAGCGAATCTCGGCGATTGCCTGCTTCGAGCCGACGGAGCCTGCCGGCCGGTTTCGGCCAGATTGAAGCGCTGCCGGGTCCATTTGCTTGAGCGCGGCGATCGGGTCTTTCTCGATCTCGCGCATCCAGTCCTTCTGCTCCGGCGGTGGTGGCGCTTGGAACTTGGAAGCTACCCAGTCAGCGTCGATCACCGCGGGCGCCGAGTCATCCGCAATCGACGATTCGACACCTGGCGTCTCCGCCGAACGCCCATCTTCGGTGTCGCTTCGGTCGCACGCAGAAATGACGACGAGAACTGCGAGAAGGAGGGTGACCGCACCGGACAACGAGAGCGACGGATGAGTGGGAGCGAGCTCGGACACGGGCAGAGACTTTCAAAAGCCTGCGATGAAGTGTCCGTAGGCCCAGGTCGCCGGCGCGGTAAAGGCAAGCGCGTCGGCCCGATCCAGAATCCCTCCGTGCCCAGGCAGAATGCCCCCACTGTCCTTGACCCCACTGCTGCGTTTGAGCACCGAGATCCAGAGGTCGCCCGCCTGTCCGGCAGCGCCCGCGAGAATCCCGAGCGCAATCGCGTCGATCGGGCCAAGCCCGGGCAAGAAGAAGCTCATGATCAGGGCGCCCACGACGGCCGCGCCCAGGCCGCCGGCCGACCCCTCGAGTGTCTTTTTGGGCGAGATTCGCGGCGCGAGCTTGGTCTTTCCGAATTTGCGCCCGACGAAATACGCCGAAGTATCGCTTCCCCAGGCGAGCACCATCGTGAGCAGAACCCAGGCGCCTTTCGGATCGAAATCGCGGACGAGGGCAAGCGCGGCCAAGGTTCCGCCGACGTAGACCGGCGTCCCCAGCAACCAACCGACACGCACGCTCGCGTTGTGCAGCGGATCGTCTTGCAAGAGACTCCACGCCATTGCGCCGACGATGATGACGAGCACCGCGCCGTACACGGCGCCTGCACTCGTGGTGAACATGAGTGTGTATGCGAACAAGACGGCCGTCATCGAACCCCAACTGCGAAGCCCGCGCGACGAAGGAACCTTCATCGCCATGAGCTCGTAGCCACCGATCGCGATCGCCACCAAGATGAACGTTTGCCAAACCCAACGCGGCCCAGCGAACATCATCCAAATGATGATCGGAATCAGCGGGACGACCGTCGCGACCCGAAGCGCCGTTCCGGATAAACCCTTCTTCATGGGTGGTTGTTCGATCGCGTCGTTCATACTGCGCGTTCCAATTCTCTTCTCGCTTCGCGCGCTGTTTCCTCTTCTTCGACCTCAGGAACGAGGCCGAATCGACGCTCCCGACCTTGGTAGTCCAGAACCGCAGAATATAGCGAATTTGCGTCGAAATCCGGCCAGAGCTGGTTTGTGAAATAGAGCTCGGCGTAGGCCGATCCCCATAGAAGGAAGTTGCTGATCCGCTTCTCGCCGCCGGTGCGAATCAGCAGGTCCACCGGCCCTAGGTCCATTGAAGGTAAGCATCGATCGATCGCAGCTTCGTCGATGTCCTCGGGTTTGATCTCACCGTCGCGTGCCGCGCTCGCAAGGGCGCGCGCCGCATCGATGAGCTCTTCGCGACCGCCGTAAGAGAGCGCGAGCGTCAGCGTCATCCCTTTGCAAGATTCGGTCTCCTCGCTAAGCGACAGCAGGCGCGACTGCGCGTGTTGCGGAAGTTTGTGCAAGCGCCCAATCGCCGACAGCCGAATCTCGTTGTCGAGAAGCTCGTTGCGTTCCGAGACCAAGCACTCGCAAAGCAGGTCGACCAGCGCGTTGATCTCCGCTTCTGGACGATCCCAGTTCTGTTCGCTGAACGCGTACAAGGTCAGCGCAGGAATGCCGAGTCGTCGAGCCGCACGCATCGTCGCGCGAACGGCATCCGCGCCGCGCTCGTGACCGGCGGTGCGTGGCTTGGACCTCGCCTGCGCCCATCGCCCGTTGCCGTCCATGATGATCGCGACATGCTGCGGAATGCGGCTAACATCGACCAAGGCCATGGCGAGCGAGTATCATGTGACCCGGATGGCAGCAAGAACGGCTCTAAGTCTCTGGCAGAAGACGAAATGGGCAAATCTTGGTCGATATTGCGCCATATTTGGCGCAAACGATGCCAAAATCGCGCGTGTGCGCTTGGTTTGTCCCCGGGGAACCGTTGAAAGAAGGGTTCGAGTGATTATATTGGGCGACCATGGCTGACCGCGATTTCTACGGTGTTTTGGGGGTGTCGCGGGATGCGAGCCCGGAGCAGATCAAGAAGGCCTATCGTCAACTTGCGAAGGAGCTGCACCCGGACCGCAACCCCGATAACAAAGAGGCCGAGGAGAGTTTCAAGGACGTCTCGGCGGCTTACACGGTTCTGTCCGACGTGGAGAAGCGGAAGCTGTACGACGAGTTTGGCGAGATGGGCCTACGTGAGGGCTTCGACCCCGAGTCCTATCACGCGGCAGCCCAAGGAGCGGGGGGTTTCGGCGGCTTCGACTTCGGGGACATCTTCGGGGCAGCGGCGCGCGGCCAACGAGCCGGTGGCCAGGGCGGTCACTTCGAGTTCAACTTGGAAGACCTGTTGGGTGGCGCCCGCGGCGGCCGAGGTGGCTACGTGCGAGTTCCGCAAAAGGGCGCGGACCTCCGTTCCGAGGTCACGGTGGATTTCCGAGAGGCGGTTCTCGGCTGCACCAAGGAGCTCAGCCTCCGCAGCGAGGAAGGGGATCGGACCCTGAAGGTCCGGATTCCGGCTGGGGTTCGGAACCAGGGCAAGATCCGGCTTCGGGGCCAAGGCGGCCAAGGGTCCCAGGGTGGGCCTCGGGGCGACCTGGTTCTCGAGATCAAGGTTCGGAAGCACCCCTACTTCTCGATGCGGGGCAAGCAGCTGCACGTGACCGTGCCGGTGACTCCGCTGGAAGCCTACGCCGGGACGAAGGTGAACCTACCGACACCGGAAGGCGGGGTGCAGCTCTCGATCCCGGCAGGTTCGAAGAACGGCTCCAAGCTCAGGCTGCGAGGCAAAGGGATCCAGCCCAAGGACAAACCAAGGGGGGATTTGATCGCGCACCTGGAGATCGTGCTGCCCCAAGGTCGCGACGAGGAGGTGGAAGAGGCGCTGAAGACCGTTCAGGATGCCTTCGAGACCGACCCGCGCGCGAGACTCCAGTTCTGAGTGTTTCACGTGCAACATTCCGAGAAGGAGGCCGACGGACTTGGATGTTTCACGTGCAACACCGCCCTCGAGGCGGGTTTGACCGCAGCGTGCCGGTGGGCTTAGATCCCCGCAATGGGCTTTGAGAGCCAGATCAAGGAAGCCCTCTCGGAGCTCGAAGCCTCTGGCCTCCTTCGAACGCCGCTCCGCATCTCCGGCCCTCAGGGCCCCGAAGTCCTAATCGACGGCAAGCCGGTCCTCTGCTTCTGCTCCAACAATTATCTGGGCCTCGCCAACCATCCGGCCATCGTCGCAGCCGCCGAAGCCTCCCTGCGTATCGATGGGGTAGGCGCATCCGCATCGCGTCTGATTACTGGAACCATGGACGCCCATCGAGAGGCCGAAAGCGCCTTTGCCGAATTCCTCAGGGCTCCGTCGGCTGCGCTTTTCTCCACCGGGTACGCCGCCAACCTTGGCACCATTCAAGCGCTCGTCGGTCCAGGCGACCTCGTCTTCAGCGACGCCCTCAATCACGCCAGCCTGATCGACGGCTGTCGGCTCTCCCGCGCACGGATCCATGTCTACGCGCACCGGAGTCCCAGCGACCTCGAGTCCCTCCTCGAACGTCATCGAGCCAAGGGCAGGCGCGCGCTCGTGGTCACCGACTCGCTCTTTTCGATGGACGGTGTGACCGCGCCGCTCGCAGAGATTGCAAGTCTTGCCCGTGCCTTCGACGCCGGCCTTCTGGTCGACGAAGCGCATGCCCTCGGGGTGCTCGGGCCAAATGGTCGAGGCCTTGCCGCAGCCGTCGGCGTCCAGCCGGACCTCGTCATCGGAACCCTTGGCAAGTCGTTCGGCGTCGCGGGCGCGTTTGTGGCGGCGAGCGAGGCGACGGTTTCTCTGATTCGCAATAGAGCCCGAAGCTTCGTCTACACGACCGCACCGCCGCCGATGCTGGCCCGAGCCGCGATCGCCGCCCTCGAATTGGTTCGTGATGCGGAAGATGCACGCCAAACCTTGCTCAGCCACGCCGGCGCACTCCGTGCCGGGCTCCGGAAACTCGGCTTTGATGTGCCGGACGGCGAGAGCCAGATTCTCCCTGTTTTAATTGGCGAAAACGATCGTACGATGCGGCTCTCGGCGGAGCTCCTCGAACGGGGTGTCTTCGTCCAAGGGATTCGACCCCCGACCGTAGCGCAAGGCACCGCCAGGCTTCGGCTGACGCCGATGGCGACACATCGACCGGAACAGATCGCAAGGGCGATCGACGCATTCGCATCGCTCCGCACGGCAAGATAGGAGGCCCACCATGAAGGGCGCGTTCATCACAGCGACGGGCACAGGAGTTGGAAAGACATGGCTTGCGGCCGCGCTTGCAAGCGCCTGCGTGCAACGCGGCAAACACGTCGCGGCGATCAAGCCGATGGAAACGGGTGTCGATCCGGATCCAGTCGATGCGCTCGCACTCGCGCGCGCATGTGGCGACGAGTCCTTGGCCAACGCTACGGGTCTGTATCGCGCGAAAGAACCGCTGGCGCCGTACGCGATTGAAAAGCGAGGAGGCCCGAGCGTTGGTTCCTTACGCGGACTGGCCAAGCGCGTTCGCGAGCTTGCAAGCGAGGCGGACTACGCGATCGTCGAGGGCGTGGGCGGGGTGCTCGTACCACTCGATCGAGAACACACCGTCGCGGACTTCGCAGCGTTGCTCGACCTGCAAACCGTGCTGGTTGCGCGCAACGCACTCGGCGTTCTTTCGTACACACTCACCGCAGTGGAAGCACTTCGGAAGAGAAAGATCTCGGTGCGCGCAATCGTGCTCAACCACGTGGACCGCAGCTACAAAGACGACCTCAGCCGCAGCTCGAATGCCGACGTGCTCGCCGACTACATCCCACGCATTCCGATCTTGCGCGCACCCCGCGTGCAGAGCCCTGCCGACCTCGTCGACACGGCCTCACTACTCCTCAACACATTGAAAATATAGAGGTTTCTACTATTCTCAGTGGTATCTATTTAGATACCGTTGTCAGAACTTTCCTGATACCATCAGGCCGGTCGGCGAGAACGAAACCTGCGTCTTTCGCTTGTCCTCTGCGCGCTTGGCGCCGATCGCAAACCAGGTCGCGCTTCCTGCCAGGGCCGCGATGCCGAGGCCACCGTAGACGTAGGTCCAAGCGGTTGCAGAGCTTTCCACCGTGCACTGCCCGGCGACTTCCGTGCTGCACGATCCATTTTGCGCGAGACCGACACTCATCGCTGCAACACCGGCAACGCCCACCGCAGCCAAGACCGTGCCACCGATAATCGTCGATTTCGGAAGCCGCCGGCCATCGTTCATGCTTCGCTCCTGCGGCACGGGCTGGTAACGAATCGCTGCTTCTTCGAGCGCGCGATCGGTCGCGGCTCTTTCGTCGATGGACTCTTGAAGCGCTTCGATCCGTCCACGCACTTCCGCTTCTCTGGTTGGGCTCTCGGTTTCCTCGAGATAGTGCTGGAACGCTTCAAGTGCCTCTTGCTCACGCTGCAATCGATCGGCAGCGACGCCGATGTTGTACTGGAGTTCAGCCCTGCCGCTCAGCCTGTACGCGTGCCGAAAGAAAACCAACGCGCCTTCGTAATCGGCCTGCTCGAAGGCTGCGCGCCCGCGCTCGAAGTACTCGCGTGCCGCGGCGTCGTCGGGCGTCTCTTGCGCAACGGCTGGCACCGCACCGAGCAAGCTGAGCAGCAGCGCAGCAGCGCAACCCCATCGGCTGACAATCCCCCAAGTGTCTTCCATGGGTTCAAGATAGTGGAACACCGACCCGGTCGCCAAATGCGGCAGGGGAACGAATTTCCAGCTCATCCGGGCTCTCGCGGGGGCCTTCGAGTTGCACCCGGAAACGCCGCAGCTATACGAACGCCCGACCTCGGGGTTGTAGCTCAGTTGGGAGAGCGCCGCGTTCGCAATGCGGAGGTCAGGGGTTCGATCCCCCTCAGCTCCACCGTTTTTCGAGGCTCGAGGAGTCAGGCCCAGACGAGTTGCACCGCCCGCGACCGCGGCTACGCTCCGGCGCCTATGACTCGCGTAATCAACTTCAGTGCGGGGCCAGCGACCCTTCCGCTGCCGGTCCTCGAGTATGCCCACAACGAGTTCCTCGACCACGAGGGCACCGGGATGTCGCTCATCGAGCACAGCCATCGCGGTGCTGCGTACGCGAAGGTTCACGAAGAGGCCAAGTCGCTCTTCCGCGAACTGATGAACGTTCCGGACACGCACGATATCCTCTTCATGCAGGGTGGTGCGACGGCTCAGTTCGCCCTCGTACCGATGAACCTCCGCGGTGCCGGTCAATCGGCCGACTACATCAACACGGGTGTGTGGAGCGACAAGGCCATGGCCGAGGCCCTGATCCTGGGCGCGGCGCGTGAGGCGGGCACAGGCAAGGTCGACGGAAAATACACACGCGTTCCCAAGCAGGCCGAGCTGGAGCTCGACCCCGGCGCGGCCTACGCGCACTTCACGAGCAACAACACGATCATGGGAACGCAGTTCCACGAATACCCCGACAGCGGCGACGTTCCGCTCGTCGCCGACATGTCGAGCGACATTCTTTGGCGACCGATCGACGTGTCGAAGTTCGGGCTGATCTATGCGGGCGCGCAGAAGAACCTCGGTCCGGCGGGCGTCACGGTTTTGATCTTCCGCAAAGACCTGGCGGAACGCAGCCCGAGCACCATCCCCAAGATCTTCCGCTACAAGACCATTCTCGACGGTGACTCGCTGCAGAACACCATTCCAACCTTCGCGGTGTACATGGTTCGCAACGTCCTCCGCTGGGTCCGCGACCAGGGCGGCGCCCCGGCGATGGAGAAGCGCAATCGGGAAAAGGCCGGCTCCATCTACGGCATGATCGACGAGAACCCGGGCTTCTTCCACTGCCCCGTGGAGGTCGAATCACGCTCGATGATGAACCCCGTCTTCCGTCTCCCCACCGAAGACCTCGAAAAGAAGCTGATCGCCGAGGCCGCAGAAGCCGGCATGGTGGGGATCAAGGGCCACCGCTCGGTGGGCGGCATCCGCACCTCGATCTACAACGCCATGGAGCCGTCCGACGTTCAGAAGTTCGTCGACTTCGCCAAAGCGTTCGCCCAGAAAAACGGTTAAGCCGCCGCGCGGCCATCGGCGTAGGTGGCATACAAATAGCGGCGGATTTCGGCGGATTCGAACATCTGCGCGCCAGTGTTCGGATCGCGGAGATAGGGCACCTGCATCTTGCCCGAGATCGAGACGTAATCGCCGCGGTCGGGGCTCCTTCGAGGCACGTTGTGCAATCGGTAGGGTAACTCGAGCTCGCAAAGGGCCTCGCGCGCGATTCTGCAGAAGGGCGAGCCTTCGTAGGAGTACAGCTCGAGCAGCTTCTCGGGCTGTCGTGAGCGGACCGCGTGTCGACCGCGGCTGGGACGGAACGCCGACGCAATCATCGACGTCGTCACGGCGAAGGCGCGTTGCCTGAGAAACCAAGGAGCGGCGCCGTCACCGTACTCGCGAAAGAGGTATTCGACGATGTCGGCCGACTCGTACATCGAAATCCCGGTGTTGGGATCGACCAAATACGGAAACTGGTAACGACCGCCCTCCCGTTTGACCTTCTCCCGGAACAACTTGCCGCCTTTCGGACAGGGATAGACGACCGGATCCAGGCTGAGCGCTGACACGGCTTCGCGGGCGATTCGGCAGTACGGACAGACCTCGAACTCGTAGAGCTCGAGCGGCTGGACCGGGGACTTCCGTCGCTCGTAGTGGACGTTGCCAAAGTTGGGGCGTGCGGCACTTGCAGCCGTCGCGGTGGTGACATCGAGGAAGCGCGCGAGGTTCATGATTCCGTCATTAAGGAGCCTGCCCCGGTTTTCAAGGGATGATAGCCTTGGGCGATGGCGCGAGAGCTCGAGCTAGTCACGCATTTGAGTCCCAAAGGGGACCAGCCGGCGGCCATTTCTGCGCTTTTGGAGGGGCTTTCACGAGGCGAGCGGCACCAGGTGCTGCTTGGCATCACGGGGAGCGGCAAGACCTTTTCGGTCGCCAACGTCATCGACACGACCAAGCGCCCGACCCTGATCATCGCCCCGAACAAGACCCTGGCTGCGCAGCTCTACAGCGAGATGCGCGAGCTTTTTCCGAACAACGCCGTCGAGTATTTCGTCAGCTACTACGACTACTATCAACCCGAAGCGTACATCCCGTCGAGCGACACCTACATCGAGAAGGACGCCATCGTTAACGATAAAGTCGATCGCATGCGGCACAGCGCCACGCGCTCGTTGCTCGCACGGCGCGACGTGATCATCGTCGCGAGCGTCTCCTGCATCTACGGCATTGGGTCTTCGGAGTGGTACCAGGAGATGTTGATCAATCTCGAAGTGGGACAAGAGTTTCGACGTGACGTCTTGCTGCGGCGGCTCGTTGACATTCAATATCAGCGCAACGACATCGACTTTCATCGCGGCACGTTTCGAGTTCGCGGTGATGTCGTCGAGATCTTTCCTGCGCACTCCGAGAATCTCGCGGTGCGCATCGAGTACTGGGGCGACGAGATCGAACGCATCGTCGAGATCGACCCCATGCGTGGGAAAGTTCTCGAAGAGATGGACCAGTACGGGGTCTACCCTGGCAGCCACTACGTCACTCCGGACGCGCATCGAAAGCGGGCGATCGATTCGATTCGCGAGGAGCTGCTCGAATGGCTGCCGAAGCTCGAAAAGGAAGGCAAATTGCTGGAAAAGCAGCGCCTTCAGCAGCGAACCATGTACGACTTGGAGATGCTGGAGCAGATGGGTTTCTGCCACGGGATCGAGAACTACAGCCGGCATCTGTCGGGCCGCAAAGAGGGCGAGCCGCCCCCGACCTTGCTGGACTACTTTCCCGATGACTTCCTGGTGATCCTCGACGAGTCGCACATCACGGTGTCACAAATCGGAGCGATGTACCGTGGCGACCGATCGCGGAAAGAGACCTTGGTCGCGCACGGCTTTCGTCTGCCGAGCGCGCTCGACAATCGACCGCTGCAATTCTCCGAATGGGAAGAGCGGGTCGGTGAGGTGATTCACGTGAGCGCGACGCCGGGCGATTGGGAAGTCGAGCAGGCAAGCGGGGTAGTTGTCGAGCAAGTCATCCGGCCGACGGGGCTGCTCGACCCCGAGGTCCACGTTCGTCCGACGAAACATCAGGTCGACGATCTGCTTGCCGAGATCCGCGATCGCGTTGCGCGCAATGAACGCGTACTGGTCACCACGCTGACCAAGCGCATGGCCGAGGACCTGACCGAATACTACGGCGAGCTCGGCGTTCGCGTGCGCTACCTTCACAGCGACGTAAATACTCTAGATCGTGTTGATATTCTTAGGGATTTGCGCCGCGGCGAGTTCGACGTCCTGGTCGGCATCAACCTTCTGCGCGAGGGCCTCGACCTGCCTGAGGTGTCGCTAGTGGGCATCCTCGACGCGGACAAGGAAGGCTTTCTTCGCTCCGCGCGGTCTTTGATTCAGACGATCGGGCGCGCGGCGCGAAACTCGGGCGGCGAGGTGATCATGTACGCCGATCGAATCACCAAGGCGATGCGCTACGCGCTCGATGAAACTCAACGAAGGCGAGCCCGCCAAACCGAGTACAACGAACAGCACGGCATCACGCCAATGACGATCACGAAGGCAGTCCTCGAGATGGACCCGTCTAGCGGCGCTCGGGACTACGTGGTCATCCCGATCCTGCGGAAGGGCGAGACACCCGACGACCCTGCCGACATTCCGGCCCGCATCGAAGAGCTACGAAGCGAAATGCTCCTCGCCGCCGAGGAGCTCGAGTTCGAAAAGGCCGCAGAGCTCCGCGATCAAATCGAGCAGCTATCAAAGGGACACTCTCCACCCCCCTAACCGCCCGAAATCAGAGCGTTCCCCAGGCAAGGATCGCAGCGCCATGTCTGCTGCGTCCAGGGCTTTCACTCTTTCGGGGCTGCGATCTTTGGAGCAGAAGTGGCGTAATTCCAGATACTTGTGGTGATGGAGAGTGTCCCCACGCGGAGGGATGTGGCGTGGAGGAGATGGTGGTCGAGGGGGGGGCCGCCGTAAAGCGAGTCGCCGAGGAGGGGGTGGCCGATCGACGCGAGGTGTACGCGGATTTGGTGGCGCCGGGCGTTGTTGGCGCGAAGCTCCACCAGAGATCCGTGTTCTGCCTGGGTGCTGCTGAGCACTTCTGTCCTTGCGGATTGGGCGCCGAGTCGTTTGACCTCGCGCGGGTCGGTGCAGACTCGGACTTTGCGGCGGTCGCGTGGATCGGTCGCGATGGGCGTGTCGATGATCATCGGAGCCGGGACGACGCCGACGCAGCGCGCGAGATATTTCTTTTCGATTTCGCCGGCACGCAACATTCGTCGTAGCTGGTCGAACGTTTGCTGATTGCGCGCGGCAAGCATCAGACCGGAGGTGCCACTGTCGAGCCTGTGCAGGATCCCGGGCTCGCGCTTTCGGTAGCCGACGCCTCGCATTTCCGGATATCGGGCGACGAGCGCGCCGGCCAGCGTGCCAAGCTCGCCTTCCCGCAAAGGATGGCTCGGAACCCCTGCTTGCTTGTCGACCACTACGTATGAATCGGTTTCGAGGAGGACCTCCAGCGCCAGGCTCGAATCAGGGGCAGCGTGGAAGTCCGCCGGGCTGGGGGGGTTTTCGAGGGTCACCCTGTCGCCAGCCGCCAGGGCATAGCTCTTTTTGACCCGACGCCCATCGACCCGAACCTCGCCCGTTTCGATGAGAACCTTGGCCCGCGCGCGGCTGAGCTCGGGAACGCGACGGGCGAGAAACACATCGAGCCTCTCCCCGGCCTCCTCCCCTTCGATTTCGAGCTCGACCGCCGGCACCTGGCTCCCCTCGCATATTATCGCACGCTCTTCCACGCCGTTTGCACGCTCAAGCGGCACGTCTACACTCGGAAACCAAGTGTCCAAGCGTGATTACTACGTGATTCTCGAAGTCAGCCGCGCCGCGTCGGCTGACGAGATCAAGCAAGCGTATCGCGCACTCGCGATGAAGTACCACCCTGATCGCAACCCGGACGACCCTGCCGCCGAGGATTCGTTCAAAGAGGCAAGCGAGGCGTACGCCGTCCTTTGCGATGCGGACAAGCGCCAGCAGTACGACCGCTACGGCCACAGCGCATTCGAGAACGGCGGACCGGGCTTCGAACCCGGTGATTTCGGCGCCGTGAGTGACATCCTCGAAGGGCTGTTTGGTGAGGTGTTCAGCGGCGGACGCCGCAAGCGAAGGAGTGCACGCGACCTCACCTATGACCTGGAGATTTCGTTCATCGAAGCCGCGCTCGGCGTCGAGAAGAGGATCGACGTCAACCGCCCCGCGCGCTGCGCAACCTGCGAAGGCAGCGGAGCCAAACCGGGCACGCCCGTTCACAAGTGCAACGTGTGCCAAGGACGGGCGCAGGTGAAGTATCAGCGCGGCCTCTTCGCCGCCGCGCGACCCTGTCACGCGTGCAGAGGAACCGGGAAAAAAATTCCGATGCCTTGCGAGGACTGCAAAGGCTCCGGCACGCGGATGCGCGCCGAATCGATGAGCGTGAAGATTCCCGCCGGGGTCAAAGATGGCGCCGTTCGCACGGTCCGAGGGGCAGGCGAGGCCAGTGCCGACGGAAACGGCGACCTGCACATCAACGTCAAGGTGACCAATCACATGCTGTTCGAGCGCGACGGTGCCGATATCCTGATCTCGGTCCCGATCTCCTTTCCGCAAGCCGTCCTTGGCGCGAGCGTCGATGTCCCTACGCTCGACGGACAAGTCCTGATGAAGGTTCCTCCGGGAACCCAGTCGGGAAAGGTATTCCGCCTGCGCGGCAAAGGAATTCCGGTCTATGGGGGCTACGGCAAGGGCGATCAGCTCGTGACGGTCGTGGTCGAGGTGCCTCAGGAAATCAGCCGGCGTCAACGAAAGCTGATCAGCGAGCTCGCTCAAGAGATCGGCGATGAATCCCACCCTCAGCAAGCCAGCTTTATCAAGAAGCTCCGTGGCTTGTTCGACTCCTAGCCGACCGCGGGCTTGCGCTCCGAGAAAGGCTTGCCAAGGTACCCCCATGCGAACCGCAGTTCTGTTCATGTTGGCCGGGGCACTCCTCGTCGGATGCCCCAAAGAAGAAGATTCCCCCGTGCCCAGCGAACCCAAGGCAAAGGACGTGGCCCAAGACAAAGACGGCGTCCCAAGCCAATACACGGTTGAGCTCGACACGACGAAGGGCGCGATCGTGATCGAGGTGCGCCGTGACTGGGCGCCGAACGGCGCCGACCGCTTCTACGAGCTGGTGCAAGACGGCTACTTCACCAACGTTGCCTTTTTTCGGGTGGTCAGCGGCTTCATGGCGCAGGCTGGAATCAGCGGTGACCCGGCTCTCAACGCGGTATGGCGCGAGAAGCGAATCCCAGATGACCCGGTCAAGGCCAGCAACATGCGCGGCACCGTCACCTTTGCAACGTCGGGCCCCGATTCCCGCACCACGCAGTTCTTCATCAACTTCAGCGACAATTCGCGTCTCGACGGGATGGGCTTTGCGCCCTTCGGCAAGGTCAAAGACATGGGGCCCGTCGATGGCCTCTACGACGGCTACGGAGAAGGAGCTCCTCGTGGCCGCGGTCCTTCGCAAGGGCAGATGCAAACGCAGGGCAACAGCTACCTCAAGGAGAGCTTCCCGAAGCTCGACTACATCAAGAGCGCCCGAATCATCGAGTGACGCGACCGCCGTCTACTTGGAAATCGACCCGGTCGTTCTCCAAGAGGATGAATTCCGGATGGGTGGTGGTCAGAAAGACCTGACCGCCGGCCTGACTCAAGACCTCGAAGAACCGGCGATTTCGGCTTCGGTCGAGCTCGCTCGAAACGTCGTCCAGCAGAAGAATTGGAACGCGCCCCGTGCGCTCGCTCAGCAGATCGAGCTCCGCCGTCTTGAGCGCAAGGACGATCGTGCGGTGCTGCCCCTGCGAGCCGTGATGACGCGCGCCGACATCGTGTAGCCGGAGCTCGAGATCGTCCCCGTGCGGACCGTCGGCCGTGAACCCACGGGCGAGGTCTTTGCGAAATGCAAGCTCGAGCGCTTCGGCAATCGCATCCTCCGTCGGCTCGACCCGCGGCAGGTAGCGAATCGCCAGCGGCGTATCACCAGCGAACACTTTGGAGAAGGCGTGCACCACCCGCGGAGCGAGGTCATCGATGAGACGGCGTCGAGCCTGTCCCACAACGGCCCCTGCCTTGCTGAGGATCGCGTCGTAGGCGCGAACTGAGCGCTGATCGGTGCGGTCTTCCTTGAGCAAGCGATTGCGGCTGCGAAGGGCCTTCTCGTAGCTTGCAAGGCTCGAGCCGTAGATCGGATCCATCTGCTCGAGCATCCGATCGAGGAACGCGCGCCGCTTGTCCGCCGAACCCGACGCGAGGACCAGGTCTCCCGGGTGGAAGAGCACCATCCGAACCGCCTGGTGCCAGGCGCTGGTGGACCGCGGACGTTTCCCATCGAGCTCCAGGCGTCTTCGCTGCGCGCGGCTGAGCTCGATCCGCAGCTTGTGGGGCGCCGGCCCTCCTTCGAGCCTCGCCTCGAGCACAGCCGCGTCTGCGTGGAGGTTGATCAGGTCGTCGGTTTTTGCAGCGCGAAAGCTCTTGAGAGCGCCCAGGTAGTGAATCGCCTCGAGAAGATTCGACTTTCCCGCTCCATTGTCTCCGTGGATGACGTTGAAGTGCGAACCCGGCTCGAACGCCGGCAGTTGCAGATTGCGAAAACCTTGAGCGCGCATGGCGGTCACCCGGCTCGGGGTTTCTGCGCTGCGCGAGTCGAAGGTCAACGCCCTGCCCTATTCTACTAGATGCGCATGGGCATGATCACGCCGATGAAGTCGGAGTTGTCACCCACGGGCTTCAGAACGCCCGGGTCACGCTCTCCGCTGAGCTCGATCGCGATTTCGTCGTGCGTGAGCGCACTCAGCGCATCCAGCAAATATCGCGCGTTGAAACCGATTCGAAGCTCGTCTCCGGCGTAGTCGACGTCCACCTCTTCGCTGCCCTCTCCCACTTCGGGGTTCTGGCTCTGCAGCCGGAGCACACCCGGCTCGATGGTCAGCTGCACGCCGCCGCTCTTGTCGTTGGCAACCAAGCTGATGCGCCTCAGCGCTTCGACGAGTGGTCCGCGCGCAGCAATGACCGTCCGGCTCTGCTTGCTTGGAATGACTTTGTCGTAGGGCGGAAAGTTTTCGTCTGCGAGCTTCACGTTCAGGCAAAGGTCGTCACGAAGAAAGAACGCATTGCCGCCCGCCGTGGCGACTCCAATGGTGGAAGGCTCGTCGCCTTTGCCCTTGCCCCCTTTGACGTCATCGAGAAGCCGCTTGAGCTCGCTGATGCCCTTGTGCGGCACGAGCATGCTGAAGTTCATCATCGAGCCTTTTCCGCTGATTTTGCGCTCTGCTTTTGAGAGACGATGGCCATCGGTAGTCACCATGCGGACCACCTTTCCATCGCCTTCGAATAGCGTCCCAGCGAGGTGCGGCCGCGTATCATCGTGAGACATCGAGTACTGGGTCAGTGAGATCAGCTCTGCCAGAACCCCGACATCGAGATGGGCGAAATCCGCATCACCCGGATTGGGCAACGGCGGAAAGTCTTCGCCGGGCATCGCCGGGATGCGATAGCGAACCTTGCCGCAACTGAGCTCGACCGCATGGCTGTCGCTGAGCTTCCAGCTCACCTCACCATCGGGAAGGTTCTTGACGATGTCGAACAGGGTTCGTGCTGCAACTGCAATCGTTCCGCCCTTCTTGATGTCTGCTGGAACGAGTGCGGTGACTCCAAGATACAAATCGGTTGCAGACAAACGAAGACGGTTGGGCCCTTCAGCCGTAAGCAACACATTCGACAAGATGTGCATCGAGCTTTTGCGGTCAGCGACACCGTGAGTACGCGCAAGGCCACGGAGGAACTGCTGCTTATCGATCGTGAGCTCCATGTTTTGGTTCACTTCCTAGAAGACTTTGTCTGTGTATCCACCGCGTTAGATCTATTAATTTAAAAATTCGTAGTCGTCTTAACAGCTGTGAATTGTGGATGAAGCAAGGTAAGCGGTTGAGAGAACAGGGCTTTGGCTGGTTTTCGAACCGGGGATTGATCCTGAGTGGATCGGGGATAAGCAAAATCTTGGGGAATCCACAGGGGCCGTCCCCAGCTTGATCTCAGCTTCCGCACAGGCGCTGGTATACACCAAAATCCGGCGAAAGGCTCAGGCCGGCGAGGCCTCCCCGAGAAGCTCGAAGAGCCCCGAAAACGAGTCCCATCGGATGGCAGAGCCTGCGCATCAAATGCCGAGCTTGCGCTCGATTGCACCCACGGCGCCGAGGACATGTTCGTCCTGGTCCTCCATCAGGCCACCGATCTTTCGAACGGCGCTGAGGACCGTGGTGTGATCCTTGCCGCCAAAGCGCTCGCCGAGCTCGGGGTAGCTCGTCCCGAGGCGCTGCCGGCAAATGTACATCGCGACCATTCGGGGGAAGCTCACCGCACGGTGCCGCCGTCTGGATTTGATGTCGGCGAGGCGGATCCCGAAGTAAGCGCACACGATGCGCTGAATGTCTTCGACCGTCATTGCCGTGTCCTGATTGGGCAACACCGCCCGCATCGTTTCTTTGGCCAGCTCGAGGTCCATGGGAAGCCCCAGAAGCTCGGCCTTTACCGCAACGCGAAGAAGGGTGCCTTCCAGCTCGCGAACGTTGCTGCGGACCGTTTGAGCCAAGAAGAGCGCGACCTCGCCCGGTAGCTCGATGTCCTCGCTCTCCGCCTTCTGCTGCAAGATGGCGATTCGAGTATCGAGCTCGGGCGCCTGAACATCTGCAACCATGCCTGACTGGAACCGGCTGATCAGACGTTCCTTCATTTCGGAGATCTGGTGCGGATACACATCGGACGTTACGACGATCTGTTTGTCCGAGTGATACAGAGCGTTGAACGTGTGGAAGAACTCCTCTTGGGTCTGCTCACGGCCAGCCAGAAACTGGATGTCGTCCATGAGTAGAACGTCGCACTGCGTGCGGTACCGCTTCCGAAAAGAGTTGATTTCATGGTTTTGCAACGACCAAATGAACTCGTTGGTGAACCGTTCCGCCGACACGTAGAGGGTTCGCGCTCGCGGATTTCGCTGCACGATCGCATGACCGATCGCATTCACTAGGTGCGTCTTGCCGAGGCCGACGCCTCCGTAGATGAAGAGCGGGTTGTAGCGACGTCCAGGGTCGGAGCCACAGGCCACGCTTGCGGCATGCGCGAGTTGGTTGGCAGGGCCGACGACGAAATTCTTGAAGCGGTATTTCGGGTTGAGGTCGGCAGAATCCGGAGGCTTCGGGGTCGCACGCGGCGGCCGCGGGGCGGGCGGCGGGGTCGTCTCACGTGCGGCCTGCGCCTTTTCACGCAGCGTCTCATCGAGCTCCCAGCGAACCTTTTTCGGCACGAGCGTTTCACCAGCCTCGGCTTGCAAGGTCTCGAGAATCAGGTCGAGGTAATGCGCGGCAATCCACTCTGCGAAGAACTGATTCGGAATCTTGAGGACGATCGAATCGCTCTCGATGCCGCCGAACTGAACGGGCTCCAGCCACGTTTCGAAGTTCTCGGCCGAGAGATGCGCCTTTAGAATGCCCAGCGCTTTTTCCCACAGTTGTTCCATCGAGCCCTAGCTCCCCCAAAAACGCGCACTTACGCATTCACGTCCACACGCAATCCACAGCTTGCGAGCGTCGAGTAGTTGTAACCATCCAATCGATTCTCGCCCACCTTGGCGACCGCCGACCCGTCTCATCCGACTGAAGGGCGCCGAAGCTAGCAGCGAGTTTCGGAGGCGTCTACGGGGATCGACAAACTAATTTCTAACCACTTGTGATCGCGAAAGATTCACCAGCAGTTTTTTTGACAGAGGGCAGCGTTGCTTTACGAGTCGTTTCAGAGTTGTTGACAAGCTGTTGCAATCATTCCGAATTAAGTCTTGTTATCGTTTGCGCAACATGCGACGCGCGCTGAACCTCGTTTCATCCACAGCGCTTCGCATTTTTTAACGACCGAGATCGCTCGTGAACGACGCGACTCCGGGCTCTCTTCCACAAGTTATCCACCGTCTAGTCACGATGTTTCCGTTGGGTTTCGCACGAACGCGTTGACGTTCTCCCACTGAGCGTAGAGCCAGCGCAGCCGTTCATCGGACTCCTTAGGAATGTCGTTTGCGTCTACACGCCACAAGTGCACGTGCACTGTCGATCCCACGACTTCGCCGCTCAAGAGGTCACCGATTTTCGCAAACGCTTCGAGCCCGGTGTGACTGAGGAAGACGCAGTCGACGGAAGGGAGCTCTGCGAGAAGGGTCAGGACACCGGCCGGCTTCGGTGGAAGGACGTGGCTGAGCCGGCGCGCCGCCGCGAGGTGCGGCGAGGCCTCCGCATCGAGCTTGCGAAGCACTTTTTCACGCTTTTTGGGCGAAAACCGCGTTCCTTCCGGGAAGATCAGCACGCCGTCCGGTCCGAGATTCTGCACCAGCGCGCGTATCCCTGCGAGCTCCCGTTCCATGTTGCCCGTCCGGTCTACGAAGTAGTTGGGCAACGCGTTGCCGACGACATCGATGCAAGGATCGAACAAGAGCTCCTGCTTGAGAACATAGCGAACCCGGTAATCGTGAGGCCGCTGAACATAGACGCTTGGCAGGAGTGTATCGAGAATGCTCGCATGGCGAATCAAAAGAATTGTGGGCCCCGGCATCGCGCAGTCGGCGCCTTCGACGACAATTCGAAGCTCTAGCGCCTTCGCGGCAACGCTCCATGTCGAGTTCGCCCACCAGGATTGGAGCCGATAGAGACTACGCAGTCGCGGCTCGCCGCCTGCCTGCGTCGCAATGGTCCACGCAACGAGCATTAGCGCTATCAGCTCCAAGCCGAAGTAGAACCAGGCAAAGAACAGGAGCCTCAAAATGATGAGCGAGCGACGGCGGGCTAGACCGACGAGGAGCGCAGCCACGACCCAGAGTGGGCTCAACAAGGTGAGCAAGAGCCACGACAGCGCGTAAATCGACGTGGTGATCACGCGCCGCCGGATCGGACCGCGCTTTGCCGGTTTCACCATGCCTGCACGCTAGCTGGCTTTTGCGAGGCCGGACAAGGTTCCGGACCAACCGCTGAGCTCGGACAGCCGCGTCCAAAGCGATTCCCGCTCCGCTGGCGTTTCTCTCGTCCCGCGAAACCGATGTGTCGGTCGCGGCTTTCGATCGTGCCAAAACTGACCGGTGGACTGCCCCGCGGCGTCGGACGCGCACAGCCACACGATTGTGTCGGCGCCCTGTGCTGGCGTGCGCAGTAGCGGCTTGGTGAACTTGTAGAATCGCGGCAGGGAATCGGAAACACCCGGTGTGTCGGCCCAGCCCGGATGCATGGAGTGAACCACGACCCCACGCTCTCGAAGGGCCTCCGCCCAAAGCTCGGTCAAGATGACCTGCCCGCGCTTGGCACGCGCGTAGGCGACCGTGCCGTCGTAACGGCCTCGTTTCATCTGCAGGTCGTTGACGCGAATACGCTGGGTGTACATGCCGCCCGATGAAACATTGACGATCCGCGCCGGCGCCTCGAGCTTGTCGATCAGCAGGTTGGTGAGAAGGAAGTGACCCAACAAATTGGTGGCGAAGCTCGTTTCGAAACCCTCCCGGGTCTCGGACCGCTCCGGTACCAGCACGCCGGCGTTGTTGACGAGGATATGAACCGGCGCGTCGATACGGTCGGCGAGCGCGCGGACCTGCTTCATATCGCTCAAGTCCGCGATCTCGCAGAGCAGCTTGGGATTGCCGGTTTCGCGGCGAATGCTCTCTACGACGGCCTCGGTCTTCTCGGGGTTTCGTCCAACCAGGACCACGCTTGCCCCCAGGCGCGCAAGCTCGGATGCGGTTTGACGCCCGAGTCCTGAGGTGGCGCCGGTCACAATCGCGACCCGGCCCGTCAAATCCTCTTCAATTCGCGGATGAGACCGCCAGCGGTAACCGAGCGCGGTGTAACCGACAACGGATTTGTCCAGTATCTTATCGAGCATCTTCTCCATCTAGAGCCACGTCGTTTCGCCCGCAACGTTCGGCCGGGAACAATGCGCGGCGCCCTCGCGTTGAGCTCTTGGTCGCGCCGGAGTCGACAATTTGGAAGGGTGATCCATCGCTGTTAGCTTCCGCGGGAGTACGACCCATGGGGGGAATACAAGCTTTGTGGGCGACGGTGATCGTTGGTCTCCTGTCCGCCTTGTGTCCGGCGACATCCGCGCTGGCGCAGATCCAGGCACCTTCGGGTGCCGGTGGCCGCGGCGATCCTGTGCTCGTTCCCACCGAGGACACGCTCGAAACCACCTACGGCTTGGCGATGGGCGCTGGCGTACGCGCGGGGGCCACGGCGATCTCTGCTCTTGCGTACAACACCTCGAACATGGCTGCGGTCAGCACCTATCACGTCGAGGCGTTCAGCCAGATCATCCCAGGCAGCAAGAGCAACGGCGGAACGTACTGGACGATCGGCAGCTCGGTCACCGACTCGACCACCAGCAAGAAGATCGCCGTGGGCACGAGCTTCCGAGGCATCTTCAGCGGCGAAGGCCGGCGCTATGACGGATGGGATTGGCGCTCCGGCATCGGTATTCAAGCCATCCCCCAGCTTGGCATCGGCTTGGGCTTTCGATGGGGTCGGATGAAGTCGAGCCGCTTCGAAGGGCAGCGGCTCGGGCCTTCGTTCGACGGAATCACACTCGACGCGTCGATGACGATCACGCCCATCCCTTGGCTCAAGCTCGCAGGTCTCGGTTACAACTTGATCAAGACCTACTCTTCGCTCGCGCCGCAGATGGCCGGCGGCAGCGTCGCGCTCACTCCCATCGAGTCCCTCATCTTCGGCGGGGATGTTCTCATCGATTTCACGACCTTCGAGAAGAACGAGCTGATTGCGGGCGCGGGCGTGAGCTACATCGCTGCCGAGCTGGTTCCGATTCGTTTGGGCTACCGCCGGGACCAAGGCCGCAACCTCAATCAGATCACTGCGGGCGCAGGCTTCAACAAGGGCAAAATCGGCGCTGAAATGGCTCTCCGGCAGGACATCGGAGCCCGCAAAGAGACGTACCTGCTCTTCATGTTTCGTTTCGTGGTGAAGTAGCCGCTACGGCGACGACGGCTTCGCTCGCGTGAAGCCGAAGTGCAGGAGCCCG
>CAMYMX010000009.1 GCA_947259605.1 uncultured Polyangiaceae bacterium
GATGACGTCGATTCCCGCGTCCGTGAGTTGTGCAATGTAAGACGCGATCAAGGCAGCTGTATGCTCGGCCGCCTCACGCGACGAAAACGGAACCAGGCGCTTGCATGCGAAATCGCCGTGCGGCGTCACGAGCTTCACCGCGATGGTCACTTCGCCATATCCGATGACGTCCAGGTTTTCCGCATGTCCGGTCCGAACGGCATCGGCGAGCCGATGCTCGAAGTTTTCGATCTCCGCCGCACTCACCAGCGCCACTACGCAAACGCTTTCGTCATGCGTACAATCAAATCCTCCGCTTCGTCGTCCGTCAAGATCAAGGGCGGCAAGAACTGAAGCACGTTTCGGTCATTGCCCGCAGGAAAACAAAAGACGCCCTGCTGCATGATTCGCATGAGCGCACCGAGCGCGTCCATCTCGCTCGAGAATCGAAGTCCCATGAAGAGGCCTCGACGTCGAAGCTCGAAAGGCAGCGAGTCGAACGCCTCAGCAAACCGTTCGGACAAGGCGCGTACGTGGTCGAGAAAGTCAGGCTCGCCGACGATGTCGAGCACGGCTTGGGCGGCGACACAGCCCAGCTCGGACCCTCCAAAGGTCGAGATGTGAACGAACGGATTGCCTTCCGAATCGAGAACCTCGTGCAGGTCTCGCGTCATGAGGGTGGCCGTGATCGGATAGATCCCGCCAGACAGCCCCTTTCCGGTGACGACCGCGTCGGGGGTCACGTCTTCGTGCTGGATACCCCACCAGCGCCCCGTTCGACCGAGTCCGGTCTGAACCTCGTCGACGATCAGAAGAGCCCCTCGATCATCGCAGAGCTTCCGAACCGCGGCGAAATAGCCAGGCTCCGGAATCGGCATACCCAAGGTCGCCGGTATGGCTTCGAGAATCACCGCGGCCGTGTCATCGTCGATGGCCGCTTCCATCGCCCTTCGGTCGTCGAACGGAACCTGCGCGAAACCCGGGAGGTTCGGACCAAACGGGTCGCGGAACTGGGCGTCGCCGGCCGCCAGGGAAAGACCGGTGTGTCCGTGATAGCCACCGTGCGCGGAGATGATCTCACCCCTACCGGTCGCGCCTCGCGCCGCCTTGATCGCAACGTCGACGGCTTCACCTCCCGAAACGCCGAACACGACCCGAGGAAGCGCATGCTCGAGCGTCGCCGAGAGCCGCGCCGCCAGCTGCGCACGCTGACCCGAAACGAAATGGTGATTGCCGATGTCGAGCTTGCCCAAGGCGTCGGCCACTGCGGCCGTGACACGAGGGTTGCAGTGCCCGAGGCCGAAGACACCGCCGTTGCAATGACAGTTGATGAGCCGAAGTCCTGTGTACGCATCTTCGAACCAGATGCCTTCACGTTTCCCCATGATCATCTGGAGGCCCATTCGCTGGTAGTACGCGAGCTTGTTGGGCGCGACGTGCTTTCGAAACACCTCGAGCAGATCTTCTACCTCGTCGAAAGGCTGTGGGACTGAATCCTCGGACATCGTCAGGATTCTACCCGAGCTTGCTCCTCATTGCGGCAATGGCCCGTAGCGAAATCGCGCAACGACTGCACGTACACCGCGGAGTCGCGCAGTTTCTGCGCTCCCCGCCTCCAAAAAGCGGCGAATTGTTTCCGCGAACGGGGAGCTTCCGAGCGCGGCACGCCGGTTGCAGGCAGGAGCTGGTTGACCGCAGGAAGGCGCGCCGGGGCTGGCGTCTACTTTGACAAAGGGCGAGGCATCGACCGATCTTCGCAGCTCGTTCGGGATACAGAGGGCACGGTCTGAGATCATGCAGGTACGCGGATACACTCATCCAGATTTTCGTTCGTTGCGGGACACGGTTCGCTGGTGCACGCCTGCCCGCGGCCACGGCGGCGTCGCCATCGCCGTGTATCACCGTGGACAGCTCGTTGCAGATCTCGCTAGCGGAACACGCGACAGAAATGGAACACCTTTCGAGCCGGAGACGCTCGCCTTGAGCATGTCGACCGGCAAGGGCGTCATGGCGACGCTGCTCCACCAAATGGTCGACCGAGGTGTGCTGGACCTCGATGCGCCCGTCTCGAGGTACTGGCCCGAGTTTGGCAGAAACGGCAAGGGCGCCATCACGCTACGACAGGCCGCCTCACACCGCGCAGGCCTCTACTCGATCGCCCGGGTCATCGACTCGTCCGAAGAAATGTTCGATTGGGATCACATGGTTCGCGTCATCGAAGACATGTGGCCGGTGCACCAGCCGGACACGGACTTTGGTTACCACGCCTGGACCGGCGGCTGGATCATCGGCGAGGTCCTCCAACGCGCGACCGGCAAGACCTTCCCTCAACTGATCAAGGAGAATCTCGCTGACCCACTCGAGCTCGACGGCCTCTACATGGGGCTCCCCGAGAGCGAGCTGCCCCGTGTGGCCGAGTTCCTCATCCCGAAGTTTCCGCGAAAGGTTCTCCGTGGGCGACCGCGGGGCGTTCGCGCACGAGTTCGCCGAACCGCGTCCACCACTGCGAGATGGCACTCCGCGGTAGGGCAGTTTGTAGACGCGATGATCCCGCCCGGGCTCGGCGACGTGCTGGGCGACCCGCGCTGGCTCACCTCGGTCATTCCATCGGGCAACGGGGTGTTCAACGCCCGCTCCTTGGCCCGGCTCTACGGCGCCCTCAGTCGCGGGGGCGCACTGAATGGAGTCCGGCTCCTGTCAGCTTCGGCCCTCGCCGAGGCCACCGAAGATCAGAACCCGCGCATCGGCCGGGTGATCCCCTTTCCGCTTCGCTTCAAGGTCGGTTACATGCGGCCTGTCTCCCTCGGCGTGCGTTTCTCCGTTGCGAAGCGTCACTTCGACCTCGGGCTCCCGAACCCCCACGCATTCGGTCACTTTGGTTTTGGTGGCTCGGGCGCATGGGCGGACCCCGAACGCGAGCTGGGCGTCGCCATCGTCACCAATTGCTTTGGTGGTCGCATACCGGGCGACCTCCGTCCCGTCGCGGTGGCGACTGCAACCGCCCGCTGTGCCGAAAGGCGCGCGGGTTAGCTTCGTCGTTGCAAGGGATCGCGGCGTGACGTATCCAGCGCCTGCATGCTGATCCTCGCCCTTCTGTTCCTAGTGACTGCCGTGCTTTACGCGTCGGTCGGTTTCGGCGGCGGTTCCACCTACAACGCGCTCTTGGTTCTTGCCGATACGGACTATCGGATCCTTCCGTCGGTCGCTCTGGCCTGCAACCTCATCGTGGTCGCAGGTGGCGTGTGGCAGTACCGGCGTTCGGGCGAGCTTAGCCTGGGCTTTGCGTTTCCGTTCGTGGCGCTCTCGATTCCCATGGCCTGGTTCGGCGGTAGCGTTCCAATTCAAAGGGACACCTTTGTCCTCCTGCTCGGACTATCCTTGCTCGCGGCCGGCATCGCGATGTGGTTTCAGCCGTCGCAAGCGAACGCGTCACGAAGGCGTGCCGCTGCGCTCAACTGGCTGGTGGGGATTCCGCTAGGCGGCGCGATTGGTTTTATCTCGGGAATGGTGGGCGTCGGCGGTGGAATCTTTTTGGCTCCCGCATTGCACCTGCTCCGGCTCGCCAAGCCGAAGCGCATCGCCGCGACCTCGAGCTTGTTCATCATGGTGAATTCGATCGCGGGGCTCGTCGGCCAAGCGACGAAGCAAGGCACGACCGCACACCTGGTCGAGCTCTTCGACTACATCTGGCTTGGCGTGGCGGTGTTGATCGGCGGTCAGATAGGAAGCCGGCTCAGCACGCGCGTTCTCTCGGGCCGCGTCGTGAAGCGACTCACCGCGCTGCTGGTCCTCTATGTCGCCGGCCGCCTGCTCTACATGAGCTTCGCTTGAGCGATTCTCATCGACGGAACGGCCAAGGCTTGGCCTGCTCAAGCTGGGCCGCCAGCCGCAGCATTCGCGCCTCGTCTCCGTACGGCCCCACGAACTGTACCCCGACAGGCAAGCCCTCGGCGGTTTGATGGAGCGGCACCGACAGCGCCGGTCAAGTTGGCCACCATCGTCCGATGGAGCACCTGATGCGAGAACGCCTCCATCTGAGCATCCATGACGCGCTCCCGGAGCGCGCGAACGCCTGCCTGTCCACCGAGAGGCTCCCACCTACTCGGCCGGAACCGCCCGTCCCACTGCCGCGAGGAGCCGGACGACCTCTTCAAGCGAGCGCTGGACCTTGGCGCGACCGTATCTCGCCTCCAAATCGGAGACGACGGCCGCTGTGTTGGTTGCGCCCAGGATGATGGAGGCTCGGAGCACCTCCCATTCGTCGAACGGGAGCGGGACTTCTTCGACGATATGGCCCAAGTCCTGCAAAAGACGGCCTGTTACGCGAACCGCGTCGATGCAGGGACGCTCCATTGGCACGCCATAGACCTCGGTGGCTGTCGACATACCGACATGCAATTGGCCCAGATCCGCCTCGAGTCCTGCCGGAAATTCAGTCGGACCGGGCGCCATGGGAACGATCCCCGCGGCCACCGCCGCCGCCGAGCCGCCGCCGAGCCGCCGCTCGAGCCCCCGGCCGACCGGGTGGAGTCCCAGGGACTGCGGGTGGCGCCCCAGGCCTTGGGCATCGTGAAGACCGACAGCTTGTACTCGGGGGTGTTGGTCTTTCCAAAGACGATGACGCCCACGTCGAGGAAGCGTCACGATTCCTTTTGAGGACGCTACGCGCGTACACGCGAATTCAAGATGGCGAGGATCGAGCCCACGGTGACGGCGGCGATCACATAGGCGCCGCCACGGTTGAAAATGTCGTCGTGGACTTCGTACAGCCCGAGACTCGCCCCAATGCCGACGCCATACGCGAACCAGGGCTGCTCCCGCCAGTTGATTGTTTGTCGTTTGGTGATGACCGCCACGAATGGCCAGAACGAAGTCGCCGCGACATAGGCGCGGTAGGGCTCCCCCAGCTCGGCGATGAGCCGGCGATCCTGATGCATGCCTCCCACGAACGAAAGGACGACCGCTCCGATGAAAAAGACGAACGTCACCCTCGACGGCGCCAGCAATGCATGAGACGCCGCCCAAATTGCGATGCCGGAAAAGAACGGATGCCGGGTAAGCTGTTGAATCCCGCGCGCAGGCATGACGCGATGGCGAAACGTCGCCATTGGAAGCCTCGGGTAGACCAGAACCGCCGCGACGAATAGCGAAAAGCCGATGACCGAAAGCGCGATCAGCGCGCCGCGCACGGGGGGAATCGTCACCAGGAGAGAAGCCTGCGGCTCTGCAAAACGATGCAGCGCAACATAGTGCACTAGCGCAGCGAAGGTTCCAATCGCCACGAGCGAATAGACGAAAATGAAGCCCCCCTGGCCCAGTCCCGCGACCATCCGGGTGCGAATCGCCCGGATCGAAAGGACGACATGGCTGCCTCCAAACAAGAGCCACAAGAGCGCGGTGACCAATCCTTCTTGCATCGGCACTGGCACCTTACGACGGTTTGTCCCCGTTCTCCAGGCGGGCTGCTAGACTCCGCCGCGTCATCAAGGTGCTCCACGTCTGCGCGGTGGCGTTCGGTCTCGAGACCCTGCTGCTGCCCCAGATCGACTACCTCAGGGGGCGAGGACTCTCGGTCGAGGCGGCCTGCTCTCCTGACCCGCGCGTAGAGAAACTCCGCGCCCGGGGCTACACCATTCACGAAATCCCGATCGACAGAGAACTCTCGCCGGTACCAAACTCGAAAAGCGTCCTGGAGCTCGGCAAGCTCATGCGCGCGCAAGACTACGACCTGGTGCATACCCACGCCCCGGTCGCTTCGGTGTTGGGGCGCGTCGCGACCACGTTCGACGAGCAGTTCGTCTTTGCGCGCTTGGAGAACTGCTACCGCGAGCTCGGCGTGAGCTTCGCATGAAGGTGTTGGTCACGGGTGCGACAGGCTTTGTCGGCAGGCATCTCCTTCCAGCATTGGAACACGCTGGGCACTCGCTCACCCTGCCCATACGGGACTCTGGAGCCGAAGCTCGGCTGCCCGAAGCGATCGCTCCAACTAGACGCCGAATCTCAGTGCTCGGCGACATCGACGAGAGCGCCGAGGACAAAGAGGCGTTCATGAGAGTGAACGCGCGGGGGACGTCACGACTCGTCCAGCAATCGGTCGATGCCGGCGTTCAATGATTCATCCTGATGAGCTCCATCGGAGCCGTGACGGCCTCGTCGGACAGCATCGTCACGCTGGACTCCTCGAATCGGCGTGGACGAAGGCCTGCGACGCATGCTGGCTGCGCCATGATCTGGATTCTGCTTTCGATCCTTTCGTTTACGCTGAGCTGGTCTAGAATTTGGGTTGTTACACGCCTTTTCTCCAACCGGCTCATCGACGTCCCCAATGCACGAAGCTCCCACACACGGCCTACACCACGGGGCGGAGGCATCGCGTTCGTGGCTGCCTTCTTAGTGACGGCAGCGCTCGCCGCCATCCTCTTGAACGAGGAAGCTGACGGCACAGCACCTCTTCTGGAAGGATCGATCCTCGTGCTCCTGCCGCTGTGGGAGGTCGGCACGGTCGACGATGCGCGCGGACTGTCGGTGCGGCTCCGCTACCTGGTTCAGCTGATCTCTGCAGGTCTCGCGGTGTTTCTGCTCGGCTCTTTCCCCAGCCCCGACGCGATCCTCGGGCAACTTGGCGCCCCATGATTGACGCCATTACTCAGCGTCATCGCGATCACCGCGCTGATCAACTTCTACAACTTCATGGACGGCCTAGACGACCTGGTCGGCGGCTGCTTCGCCGTTCAACTGGCTTTCTTTGCCCTGTATCTGAACCAGTCAGGCTGGTCGCACCGGCGTGTCGCCGGCAGCTAAGTTGCCCTGACGGCCGTAGTCGCCGCATTGGTCGCGACACGCGGCTGAGTCGCCCGCCCTCCAGGCCTCACGCGACGGCTGCGCGCAGGACCTGAGCGTAATTGTCGGCGACGCAGGCGCCCTCGAGCAACCCGCGCTCCCGCATCATGTCGTGGAACTTCGGAAGGTTGTAGTGGGGCACGGTCATCACCAGATGGTGCTCCAGGTGGTACTGAACGCAGTTGGGCGCGATGAACAGCCGTTCGAGCCAACCGGCGTGCACGGTGCGGGTCTGGCCCATCGGATCGGTTGGATTGGGAACCACTGCATGCTCGGCGATCGATCGGATGCGGGCGACGAGATTGTTCGTCGTCATCCAGGCGCCAAACCAGAGGAGGTACAGCAAAGGATGGCCGAGGGACCACAAGACCAGAAAAAGCATCAGGTTAGTGAGCAGTGTGCCGAGGACCATCCGAATCGCCGGATCGCGCTCCATTCGCATCGGGAGCGTCCCGGAATCGACCTCCTCGCCGCGGATCACCTTGACCGCGAGATAGGTGGTTCCGATTAGCTTCTTCAACCCCGTGATGCCCAGCAGGTCGCGCATGACCTTTCGCGCCATGCTGGCTTTCGAGACCGGAAACGCCGTCGCGAGCGAGAGATCCGGATCCCCGTCCGTCCAGGTCTTGGCGTGATGCTCCAGATGGTGCGCCCGGTACATCGTTGCGCTCAGATAGATCGGGTAGCCTGCCAGCCAGTTGCCAACGAAGTCGTTGAACTTGCGATTCTTGAAGAGTGTGAAATGCGCGCTTTCGTGCATCACGACCGCAAGTCCGAGTTGTCGCGCTCCGACGATAAAAAGCGCCAATACGACGGTGAAGACGTTCGGCAGGTAGGCGACCAAGGCCATCGACGCAGCGATCAACGCATAGTCGACGAACAGGGTGCGCCAGGCGCGATGCTCGCGAATGGCTCGCAGATCCCGAATCTCGTCGGTGGTGAACTGCTCGAGCCAGGCTTTGCTGCTCTTGCCCACCAATCAACCGCGTAGGATGTATTGCTCGAGCTGTTCGATCGTCATGTCTTGCTCGGCGACGATACTGCGCACCAGGTCACCAATCGACAGAATGCCGAGCAGCTCCGCACCCTCCATCACCAGCAGATGCCTCGTTCGCTTTCCGGTCATGATCGCCATGCATTCGCGCGTCGTCGCCTTGCGGCCAACCGACAGGACCTCATCGGCCATTGCATCGCGCACACGGGTGGTCGGCGAAGCCTTGCCGAGGAGAAAGACGTTACGTGCGTAGTCGCGCTCGGTGATCAGGCCAATGACCTTCTCGTTCTCGATCACGACCAGTGCGCCGATGTCGAGATCGGACATGCGTTTGATCGCGTCGTAGACCGTATCCTCGGGAGAAACGGCTTGGATATCGTGGCCTTTGTGCTGGAGCAACTGCGCTACCGTGGTCATGGCGAGAGGGTACCACAACACAGGCTGTCTTGAAGGCCTCCCTATTGGCCCTCATGCGGGGCGCGGCCTACGGCCAGACTCCTCGATGACCTCGTGAACGAGGTCGAAGTATTGGCCGGTGACCACGTCCTGATCAAAGCGCCGCAGCCAGTCTGCGCGCTCGGCACGGCGCACCTCGTGACCCAGGTCGGGCTCCGCGAGCTCGGCTTCGACGGCCGCGGCAAAGCTCTTGGCATCCTCGACTGGGGTCAATTGCCCGAGCCTTCCGTCGTCGAGGAGCTCGCGCGGGCCGAAGTGGCAGTCCGTCGATACGATCGCCGTGCCCGCTCCCAATGCCTCGATCAAGACCATCGGCAAGCCCTCGTTGCGGGAGGACATGAGGAACAGGCGAGCCCGGCGCATAAAGGCCTCGGCATTGTCGACAAAGCCAAGAAGGAACACGCGATCGGCGACACCGAGTTCTTGGGCCTGCGCCTCGAGCGAAGCACGCTCGGGGCCCTCTCCGAGGATCACCAGGTTCAGGTCGTGTCGCGAGGACAGATCGGCAAACGCCCGGAGCAACATCCCGAAGTCCTTTTGGGGCGTAAGGCGGCCGACGGCGAGCAACACCGGCTTGTCGAACAAGGGTCGTTGCGCGGGTGTGAGCTCGAGGGAGGCTTCATGACTGTGCCTCGGGTTCGGAAGGGACAGCACTCTGTGCGGTGGCACGTCGAAAACCTCGGCAGCATCGTCCGCCACGCCCTGGGAGCAGCCGGTCAAGCGCTCCACCCGGCGGTACGCAAAACGTTCCGGCCCGAACCCAAGCCATCGCCGAAACCACCACTGCGCGTCCGGCTCGCAACGAATCGCGTAGTGCTGACTCACGATGACCGGCACATCGGGAACGAGGTAGCGGCCGATCCCCGACGCGATGTTCGCCGTGTGAATCATGGATATCGCACAGCGTGGGCGTGCCCGTTTGAGGTAGCGTACCCAGCGCGGGGTCGCGAGGAGCTCGTTGATGGCGCCGAGCTCGACCTTGTTCACGCCCGGTAGCTCCTCATCGCGTAGCCCGCCGTGCGCACAGGACACGACCAGATCGATGCGCAGGCCGCGCTCCGCCAGCGCGCGGGCCATCAAAAGGGCGACCCGCTCCGCTCCCCCCGCCGCGTACGAGGGAATGAAGATCGCGAGGTCGGGCCTTTGGGCACTGCTAGAAACGGAGTCGCTCATACCAAACACAGGAGGTCGCGCCAAAACGCTACGCGCCAGGACGGGCCATGCCGAGGAGGGTATTCCCCTCGGACTTGCCGAGGAGGTTGAGCACCCCCAGCATCGGCGCACGCAAGATGAGCCCGGGCAGACCGTACTCGTTGCGCACGCTCGCAGCTGGGATCGGACGCGTCGCAAAGCGCTCTGTCACGAAGCCTGCCTTTTCCAAAGCGACGCGCATGCTTTGCCGCCGAAAGAAGTTGATGTGGATCGGCGGGATGTTTACGGGAAGGGTCTGTCGTAAGCAATACGGATCGTCGAGATTGGGCACGCTGAACACGAAGATCCCATCCGGCTTCAAGATGGCGCGAATCGACTTCAGCATGCTGATCGGATCCGGCACGTGCTCCATGACTTCAAACGAGGTCACGACGTCAAACTTCTCGTCCTGGGTTGTGGCGAAGTCCTCGATGACGCCATTGAACATGTCGACGCCCAGACTGCGCGCCGTTTCGGCCGCCAGTTTGGTGGGCTCCACGCCCTTGACGCTGAACCCGCGTTGCTTTGCGACGAGCAGGAAAGTCCCTGGGCCGGTTCCGACGTCCACGAGCCTGCTGTTGGGGCGCTCCGTCTCGATCCAGCGAAGCGCCTTGCGCTTGAACCAACGCAGTTGTCGAAAACCCCAGTCACCCCTGGCGGTCTTCTCGGCGACCTCCACCATCTCCCGGTAATCCGCCTCGCCCGAATACACTTCTTCGTATTGTTCGCGCGGGATCCTGCGCAGCACGGTGTACACCAGAGAACAGTCGGGACACCTCGCCATCTCGTAGGAGTTGAAGGGCTCGATGGAACCCTGTGCAGCGGAGCCGCAGATCGGACAACTTTTCGCTCGTCCGGTGCCATCGAGGTGAAGTGCCGCTTCCGTGATCACGGTCCGCGATCTAGCACCCCGACCGAATGGCGCCAGGCGCTAGCTAGCCGCGAACCGCCATGATGCTCCAGGCGATGATCAGCTGCGCCGCATAGTACAGGGGTAGACCCCATAGGCGATTGACGAAACCGTTCGAGACGAAGCGGTCTCGCACGACGGCGATGTCGGACGCGGTGAACATCAGTGCACCGACTGGAATCATCCATGGCGCGCCTGCCCCACCCGCCCCGATCGCGACGACGCACATCGCGGAAATCACGAGCATGTACGCGCCGATGGGGCCGCGCATGTCGGGAGCGTGAGGAAACACCCAGCGCGCGATCACGACCATGACCACCGCAATCGCGCCCGCGCTCACCAGCGCGAACGTCGTGTCGATCGGAAGGCCCGCAAACGCGACGACATAGGCCACGTGACCGAGCAGGAAGGAAACGAGGCCCGCGATGAAGTACTTCTTCGCAGACCCTAGCAGACAGACATCCCCGATCGCGCCGAGGACCAAGCCCACCAGGACGATGTTTCCGTAGCGCGATTCGAGCGCCCCAAAGCCGATTGCCGCAACGATGAAGCCGAGCGAGGCAAAGGGCTTGCCCGCGGCGCGCAGCCCGGGCCGGTCTTTCCATTCCCCATAGAAAAGTACGGCAAGACCCAGCGCCGTCATCCATTCGCCCACTGCATTGAGACCCATGGCTCGATTCCTTTGGTTCGCGCTATCGCCAGTTCGGTTGACGCGTGCTGGACAGCACGGCGTTCCACAAGTCGCTCTCGATCGACATCCGCTTCTTTTCCGCCACAGCCGTCGAAATGGGGACGTAGACGATCTCTTGGTTCCAGTAGCCCACCATGGCGTCGGTCTTTCCAGCCATCGCAGCGTGGACAGCCGCGCGCCCCATTCGGTCGGTCAGGATCCGGTCCCAGGCGTTGGCGGGAACGCTGCGAATCGCATAGCTCGGATCGATGTACTTCATGTTGAGCGTCAGGTCGCGCTCTCTGAAATAGCGCTTGATCCGGTCCCGCAAAAAGACGCCGATGTCTTCGAATCCGACGTTACCCGAGGCGTCGCTCTCGGCTTTCTTGTCCGTGAACAGATGCTGTCCTGCGCCCTCCGCAACGACGACCACCGCATGTCCGCGGCTCAGAATTCGCCTCTCTAGGGCCGCCAGCAACCCGCCGTCGCCCTCGAGAGGAAACGGAACCTCTGGCACGAGAACGAAGTTGGCCTCCTGACTCGCGAGAGACGCGCCCGCAGCAATGAAGCCCGCGGCGCGGCCCATGAGCTTGACCAAGCCGATGCCATTGGGGGCTCCGACCGCTTCGACGTGCGCGCCTCGCAGCACCTGACTGGCCACTTCGAGTGCCGTGACGTAGCCGAAGCTGAGCTCGACATAGGGCACGTCGTTGTCGATGGTCTTGGGGATCCCGACCACCGACTTGGCAAGGCCGCGCTTTGCAATCTCGAGTTGAATGGAATGGGCGCCACGCTGTGTGCCGTCACCACCGATGCAGAACAAGATGTCGATCTCGCGCGCCTCCAAGAAGTCCACGATGACTGCAGGATCCTGCGCACCACGTGAGCTTCCGAGCACCGTTCCACCTAGGTGGTGGATGTTCCGGACGAAGCGTTCAGTCATGACCGTCGGCTCGAGTCCGGAGTCCGGGTTGAGCCCGGCGTAGCCGTTTCTGATTCCCAGGACACGCTGCACCCCGTAGTTGTGCGTGAGCTCCAGGAATCCGGACCGGATCACATTGTTCAGACCGGGAGACAGGCCTCCGCAGGTCACGAACGCCGCGGTCGTCTCAGCCGGATTGAAAAAGAGCTTGGGCCGTGGCCCCGCTTCTTCGAAAGAAAGCGTGTCGATCTCGACAGCCTCGTCACGAATGTGGCGCTTCACCCGGACCCGAATCAACTCGTCCGCGAACGTCCTACCTCTCGCCTGGAGCGGCGACTCGAAGGCGCAGGGCCCGAGGGTAGGAACGAGGAAGTCACGCTGCGTGGGCATAATTGGGCCACAGTATGCACCGAAAACGTTCGGGTCGAACCGACTTGGCGCGACCGCGGCCCTTGGGGTACTTTGGCTGCACCCGTTGCCCGAGGAAGAGGCTCATGTACCGATCCGTTCGCTTGCCCCTGCTGGCCTGCGCCATCCTGACGCTCACCGCCAATCCGACCATCGCTCAGCCCTCGTTTGTCGCGTTCGAAACCGGCCCCGTGAGGCCGCTCGCGATCGAAGGGGCGGTTTTGGCCGCCGTCAATACACCCGACAACAGGTTGGAGACCTTCAACGTCCTCGAGGAGGGGATCAGTCGCAGATCCTCGGTCCCCGTCGGCCTCGAGCCCTGCGCGGTCGCGATCCGATCAGGCGGTGCCGAGGCATGGGTCGTCAACCACTTGTCCGATAGCGTCAGCGTCATCGATCTGGTGGCGGGCCGCCTCACTCGAACTTTGCTGGTCGGGGACGAACCACGAGACATCGTGATCACGGACCCGGACGGCGCCGGCCCGCTCGGAGAGCGCGTCTTCATCACGACCGCGCACCGAGGACAGCACCGGACTGACCCTTCGATTGCGGGCGTTCCAGGCACGGGAGACCCCGAGCTGACGACGCCCAGCGTGCCCCGCGCCGACGTTTGGGTCTTCGATGCAAACAACCCGGGGGCTGGAGTCGGCGGAACCCCACTGCGAGTTGTGGAGCTCTTCGGCGATACGCCCCGTGCGCTTACGGTCAGTGCCGACGGCACCTCCGTGTACGCGGCGGTCTTCCATTCCGGAAATCAGACAGCGGTCGTGAGCGAGGGAATGGTCTGCGATGGATTCGGCGGCAGCCAGTGCAATGGCGACGGAATCAGCTCGCCCAACGGCCTCACCAACGGAAGGCTTCCAGGCGGGCTTCCCGGTCCTTCGACCAACGCGGAGGGGGAAAACGCACCGGAGACTGGCCTGGTCGTACAGTTTCACAACGGTTCGGGGCAATGGCGGGATGAGGGCGGACGCAACTGGAGCAACGGCATGCGCTTTTTCCTTCCCGACCTCGACGTGTTCGAGATCGATGCCACGACACTCAGCGAAACATCCAGCTTCGCGCACGTGGGTACCATCAACTTCAACATGGCGGTGAATCCCGTCAACGGGAATGTCTATGTCTCGAACACCGAGGCACAGAACCTGACGCGCTTCGAGGGACCCGGAAACTTTGGCGGCTCGACCGTTCAGGGCAACCTTCACCAGGCCCGGATCACCGTACTGAACGGCGCGAACGTCTCGCCGGTGCACCTGAACGCGCACATCAACTATGGGATTCTACCCGCCCCTCCGGCAACGAAGGACCACAGCCTCGCCACGCCGCTCGACATGGTGATTTCATCGGACGGATTGACCCTCTACGTCGCAGCGTTTGGCTCGAGCAAGGTCGGCGTGATCCCAACTTCCGCGTTGGACAACAACACGCTCGATCCGACGGTCGAAAGCGCGAATTATCTGAACGTGTCCGGTGGGGGCCCTGGGGGGCTGGCGCTCGATGAAACCAACGATAATCTCTACGTGCTCACGCGCTTCGACAACTCCATATCGGTCGTCGACCTGAGCACCGGCACCGAAACCAATCACGTCCCACTCCACAATCCTGAGCCGGCAAGCGTTCTGGCAGGCCGCGCAATGCTCTACGATGCTTTCAACACATCCAGCAACGGAGAAGCATCCTGTTCCAGCTGCCACGTGTTCGCGGATTTCGACGGCTTGGCCTGGGACCTGGGAAATCCGGACGAGGTCGTGACTTCGAGTCCTTTGGTGATCAACTTCGAAAACGCCCTCCAATTCTTTCCGGTCGACACCTCCGGCTTGAATGGCACCGGTAGCGTACGCGACTTCCATCCGATGAAGGGGCCGATGACCACGCAAACGCTCCGCGGTCTAGCGACCAGCGGCGCGATGCACTGGCGAGGCGACCGCTCCAATGGGTTCTTCGGCATCAACGGAATCGATGAATTCACCTCGTTCATGAATTTCATCGGCGCGTTTTCAGGACTCGTGGGTGGCAGCACGCCGCCGACCGATCCAGGGCTTCAGGCCGCGATGGCAGAGTTCACCGAATTCGCCCTTCAGATTACCCTTCCGCCGAATCCCGTTCGCTCGCTCGACAACAGCCGGACGCCGGCGCAGCAAGCCGGCATGGACTTCTTCGACGGCAGCACGGGTCAGCTGTCCGATGGCGCAGACATTCAAGGTTTCACCTGCGAAGGCTGCCACAGGCACGACCCGAGCCAGGGCTTCTTTGGAACGGGTAGAGAGGCAAGCTTCGAAGCAGAGCCGCAGATCCTCAAGATTCCGCACTTTCGAAATCTCTATCAGAAGGTCGGCATGTTTGGCATGCCCAATGTGGATTTCAACCTCCCCGGCGACGGCAGCCACATGGGCAATCAGGTTCGGGGCACCGGGTACATCCACGACGGCAGCACCGACACCTTGTTTCGTTTCTTCACCGCAGATGTGTTCCGGAACCCGGGGCTACTATTCAATGAAGCCAACGTCGGTTTCGATGGCGGCGACCCGCAGCGCCGGGATGTCGAGCAAGCCATGCTCGCGTTCGATTCCGACCTGGCCCCTATCGTGGGGCAGCAGGTCACACTCGACGACGCCAACTTCGCAGAGGTAAGCGCCCGCATCGACCTCCTCGAACAACGGGCGGGTACCCCGTTCGTGTCTGCAGTGCTCGGGGGTCTCACGACTGAATGTGACCTCGTGGCTCATGGTCTGTGGAACGGCCGCACACGGAGCGCGCTCTACGACCCGGCAACCGATGCGTACATTCCCGACTCCTGGACGGACCCCGCGATCTCCGCTTCGGACATGCGCACAATGGCTCAGGTTCCAGGGCAAGCGACGACGTTTACCTGTGTGCCGCCGGGCTCCGGACCGCGCATCGGCTGGGATCGGGACGGAGACGGTATTCGCAACCATGACGAGTCCGTCTCCAGCACGGACCCCTCGAATCCAGGAAGCGTTTCGGGGGCCTGCGGCGACGGGATCGACAATGACGGAGATGGCGCCATCGATTTGGCGGATACCGGTTGCCCTATCGGATCCCTCGACGTCGAGAATCCTCAGTGCAGCGACGGCTATGACAACGATGGGGACGGCCTCATCGACTTCGGCGGCGATCCGGACTGCAGTGATGCGAGCTCAAATCGAGAGTTGACCTTGGTGGTCCCTGGACGGGACTGCAGTGTGAGTCCCGGGGAGCCCAGCAGCGGGATACTTTGGCTTGCACTGGTATTCCTGGCCCTGCGGCTCGGGCCTCGCCGACGAACGGGTGCGCCTTTGTAGTTGTGAACGCAACCGTCAGTTCACGTGAAATACATCATCACTGAGCTCTGCGCCGATGGTCGTGTTGCGCCGGATGACATCCGCCAGCGTCGTGCTCTGTATCTCGGCGGCTTCTTGTGCGCTGAAGGTCATGGAATACCAGTACCGATCGCCATCTCTCAGCGCCTCGAATTGGGTCTTGATGACATGAAACGCCAATTCGCCGACGTGTCCTCCGTTGACCGGATCCTCTGCGAGCGTCCCAACCCACAGGTCGATTTCATCGACGTCTGCGTACACCGATGCTAATCGCGCTTGCACGTCGGGGTCGCTGCTGACTTCGGCGAAGCTCGTTCGAGCGGCCAGACCGATTGCGTCCCGGGCGTCGTTGTAGCTCGGCAGACCGTGATCACGGCCGCGCTGGATGTTGAGCGACGCCAAGTCGAAGCCGCCCGCGCCAGGAGGTCCGAACAGGAAGTTGCGCACATCGTCCACCAACTCGGTGTCAATCTGCGAGCAGGCCTGGTTGGCCAGCCCGCGAAAGATCGGTTCAATCCCGCCCTCGTTCACCAATCGGTCGGGTCGAAAGAAGGCACCGCGCAGCGGAAGGTCGCCCTCGGGAATGGTGTTCAGGCTGGCATCGAGGCGCAGCAGCGTCGGGCTCAGCGCGCTATGTCCGAATCGATAGATCGCCGTCGAGAACTCGTTGCTGATCGCCGGGCTCACACTCCATTCGTAGGCCCAGTAGTGACTCAATGCGTTAGGCCCAAGCAGTGCTGGCAAGAACTCCTTGTAGGTGATGATTTGCATGAGTGCGCCGACGGTGCGACGCGCCTCTTGATAGATCTCCTCGCCGGTCAAAGCGGGATCGTTGGCCGCAATCTCAGCAGCCAATCGGTTGTGCTCTCGCACGAAAAGCGTGTGCATGGCGGTCAGACCGACCTGCTCGTTGGCCCGGACGTCCCCGGCGAGAAACAAGCTCGAGTCCGTTCCGCCCGCATTGGGCAAGCCGGCGCTATTGAATGGAAGCAAGTCACCCGCGCTTACCAGGAGTCGTCCAGTGCCATCATTAGTGCGCAGCGCCGCTGCCCGAACATCGTCCGAGCCGTAGACGTTTGACGCGTCGATGAAATGGGTGATCTGGTTCACTTGCTGACGCGGAAAGGCCGGGTCGTTTCCGGTCCCTGGATGGTAGGCGGACCTGTCGAACGAGATCGTCGCTGTTCCAGAGCTCACCGGATCGAAATGTGGGTCGCCAGTCGGAACCGCAATCGGCATCGGCTCCGCAGGGCTCTGTGCCTCGGTGAGATCGATGTCGTGGTCGACGAACTGACCCCACTGCCAGAGGAAGTCGCTCGCGCCCAGCGCATTTGGCCCAGGCTGCGTGTCCGCGCAAAGCGCATTACTGATCTCACGAGGAGACGGGCGCCCCACACCGGCCATCGAAGCAACCGAGTCGCCGTAGTCCGTGGGCGTCATTCGCCGCAGCGTCGTATTTGCTGCACCGAGCTCGAAATGAGTCATGTGATTTCCAGTCCCGTCGATGCTTCGATATCGATCGGTGGGCTGTTCCGATGGGTCGGGCGGAGGTACGCTGGCCGGGTCCACGTCGGCTTCCGGACTAATTCCATCCATCAGGATCTGGATCGGGTCGACTGTTGACTGGCAAGTCATTGCCATGCTCGGCAAGAGCAGAAGCGTCGCAAGCCAACGCATGCGCGTTATCCAATCAGGTTTCACGGGCGATAGTCTCGGGGTCGGGCGTGGTTGGATATACCGAAAATCGCTTCGACTTGGAAGCTCGAACGACCCGGTCGTCAGGGTTGTCCGATTTCGACTAGTTCCCAGTAAGACCATGCGGGGTCGCAAGGAAGTCAGATGTGGGAATTCTCACAAGCTGCACACTCGACCTCAGGGACGTCGGAACCGCAGATAGTAGTTCTCGCGCAGTAGATCGACCTCCGAGTCGAAGACGAATCCGGCTTGCTCGATCTCAGTGACTACCGTCGATTTTGGGGCTCGTACGTGTTCCAGGACGGCGGGGCTGCTCCGTCCCTCGGGCCGCTTCATGTCGACGAGCACCAGGGTCGTGCCCGGCCGCAGGGCCTCGAAGAGGGAGCGCATGTACGCCTTCGGGTACTCGATGTGATGATAGGTGTCGCACATGAACGCCAGGTCGAGCGAACCCGGCTTCAGGCCCGTTGCCCGTTCCTGCCCTCGCATGACCACGATGTTGAGGAGCCCCTCAGTCCGGGCACGCTCTCGAATGCGCTCGAGAAACGCGGGGACGATGTCCACGGCAAACACCGTCCCCCGCTCCCCGACCCGCTTCGCCATTTCGGTCGTGAGCAAGCCCGTGCCCGCTCCGATGTCAGCAACGACCATCCCGTCTTCGAGCCCGATCGCGTCGACAATATCGCTGCGTCTGCGGACTATCTCCCGGGTTTTGGATTCCAAAATCCGCGTGTATCGATAGAGTCCGTCGTCGCGAAAGTAGGGATCGTTGATGCCAGGCTTTACGCTGGGCTCCTCGATCGCCGGGAGCGGCTCGAAACGAGCCGACGCGGCGGGGTCGGACGCCACAACGGCAAGGTCATTCGCATCATCCGGCGCTGCAGGGTTGGCCGAGCCCGCAGCACAGCCCAGAGAAGCGAAGGCAGCGACGCAAAGCAGCCAGGAGCTCACGGGAGGCAACCGCATCGACAGGAGTCTACGATAAGATAGATTCAAGCCAAGCATGCGCCGCCGAATGGGTGCGGCCAACGGAAAGTACGCCAGGAGATGAGCGGTGAAGAGCTTCATCAGGGTCGATGACGACGGATTGCAATCGCTGCCCCTGGCGGGCATCAAGGTGATCGAGTTCACCCACATGGTCATGGGCCCAGCCGTGGGTCTCATCCTGGCAGACATGGGCGCCGATGTGATCAAGCTGGAGCCGGTGCACGGGGACAAGACCCGCGGTTTGCCGGGCTCGGGCGCGGGTTACTTCCCCGCTTACAACCGGAACAAAAGGTCGCTCTGCGTGGATCTGAAGTCGCCGCAGGGAAAAGCTGCGGTACGACGCCTCGTCGAGGGCACGGATGTACTGATCGAAAATTTTCGTCCCGGAACGATGGATCGTCTCGGGTTTGGCTACGAAGCGCTTCGCGAGCGAAACGCGCGCCTCATCTATTGCTCCGAAAAGGGCTTTCTCGCCGGTCCCTACGAAAAGCGCACGGCGATGGATGAGGTCGCGCAGATGATGGGCGGGCTCGCGTACATGACCGGCCCGCCCGGACGGCCTCTGCGCGCGGGCGCATCCGTCATCGACGTGCAGGGGGGAATGTTCGGTGCGCTTGGCATCCTCGGAGCGCTGCTGCAACGCAAAGAGACTGGCGGAGGCCAGAAAGTCATCGCATCGCTGTTCGAAAGCACCGTGTTCCTGATGGGTCAGCACATGGCCCAATACGCGGTCACCGGCGAGGCGGCCGCGCCGATGCCCGCGCGTATCTCCGCATGGGCGATCTACCAGGTGTTTGAAACCAAGGACGACGATTTGGTGTTCGTCGGCATCGTGAGCGACAAGCAGTGGGAAATTTTGTGCGACGCGTTCGGCTTGAACGAGCTGGCCGCCGACGAATCGCTTGCGACGAACGATGGGCGAGCCGCCGAAAAGGACCGGCTGCTGCCGATCATCAAGAGTGTCTTCGCGAGCTACAGCAAGGCAGAGCTGATGGCTAAGCTAGACGCGAGCGGCTTGCCGTTTGCCCCGATTACCCGGCCGGACGAGCTCTTTGACGATCCGCATCTGAATGCAGGGGCTGGACTAGTGCCATTCACCGTCACCGACGGCGAGCGCAAAGGGCACGAGGCCAAGCTCCCTGCCCTGCCGCTCGAAATGGACGGGCACCGCTTTGGGCTACGCCTGCCGGTGCCGCGCGCCGGCGAGCACAGTCGCGAAATCCTGGCCGAGGCCGGATACTCCGACGACGAAATCGAGGACTTGCTCAGAGCCGGGGTCGTGACCGCAGAGTAGCGCTGGCTTGACAACGACTCACGGGAGCGAGACGTTCGACCGCCTATGATGCACCCAACGATGCGATCATGAAAGGCTGGCGCGATCGCAACGAAGCCTCCGACCAGTATTGGAAGAACGACCAGGGTGAGTACATCACGAGCTGGTTAGTGGAGTTCGGATCGGTCGCGATGTTTCGGTCGTTCGCGTCGGCCGAACCGGGTGGCAGCACGTTCAGGAACACGCCGTTGTCGCCGAACGGATCGGTTTCCATGTTGGGGGCGGTCCCCGAGCTGTCGTCCGAGGAGCAGGAAATCAAGAATAGAGAGGCGCCAAGAACGAAGGTCGGGAGCCAAAAACGGGATTTCATGGACGCGAGGCTATCCGAACTCGGCGACGAGCGGGGCAAGGTTTCTCGCGCTTCCGCCGCTCAGAGCGACCTAAGGAAAGCGAAAAGCGCCTCTTTGTCGCCTGTGCTCAGATTGGCGGCTTCCGTTCGAGATGCGGCAGCTTCGCCAGCGTGCTCGGTGATGGCTCCTTCGATCGTGCTGGCGCGGCCGTCGTGCAGGTAGGGAGCGCTTCGGGCCAGGCCCCAAAGAGGGGATGTCCGGAACTCATGCATCCCCGCGTCGCCTTCTTCGATCCCAAGCGCGTTGGGATCCGCGATGTCATGCAGCAGGAGGTCGGTGTACGCACGCACGTCGACGCCGGAAGGCCCGGCGCCACCGATAACTGGATCGAAATGACAGGAGCGACAGGCGTCGCCATTGAACCGTGGACCCAGGCCATACTCGAGACCAAAGTCGCGATCGAAGAGGATGCGACCCTGTTCAAACAGCGCGCGTTCCGAAGGCGCAAGCCCCGCGAGAGGCGCTCCGTATTGGCCCTCGAGCGGAACCTCGGACTGAGGAGGTAGCAGGCCCGCTGTCTTTTGCGTTCGGCCGCCTAATGACTCGAGAAACGCGAGCAAGTCGTCGCGCTCCTCGGACGGGAGCGCCAGGTACGCATCGCGGCCGCTTCGCCACCATGCCATCGAATCGCGTCATCGATCGTGTCCGCACGCCCGTCGTGCAGGTATGGGCTCGACGCCGCGACACCCCAGAGGGGTTGAGTGCGGAACTCGCGCCCGCTGGCTTCTCCCATCGGGAAACCGTCCGCGAGATGATCGCCCATGTCGTGGACGAGCAGGTCTGTGTAGGCCGGGATTGGCCCTCTGGGACTTCGTAACGACGAGAGGTGGCATTTGTCGCAGCCCACTTTCCGGAAGGCCGCCGATCCGCGTTCGGTCGCCGGGCTTGGCCCATCTGGCTCTGGTGCGGCGAGAAGCATCGCAAAGGACACGAGGTCGAATAGCTCCGAATCGGAAAGCTC
>CAMYMX010000010.1 GCA_947259605.1 uncultured Polyangiaceae bacterium
CGCGCGCGAGCCCATCGTCGTCTGTGGGCTTCCGATACTCGAAGAGGTGTACGCCCAGGTCGACCTTCTCGTCGATGTCGAAAGGCACGTAGAGGACGGCGATCGCTGCGGTTCTGGCACGACGCTTGCCACGGTTTCCGGACCAGCGACTTCGATTCTGCTCGGCGAGCGAGTCGCGCTCAATTTCATGCAACGCCTCACGGGGGTGTCGACCATGACGAAGCGATTCGTCGACGCCTTGCCCCAAGGTTCGTCGACCCGAATCACCGACACGCGCAAAACGACCCCCGGTCTCCGTGCATTGGAGCGCTATGCGGTCCGCTGCGGCGGCGGCCACAACCATCGCGAGGATTTGGGTGCTGCCGTTCTGATTAAAGACAACCACATCGCCGCGGCGGGCGGTGTTCGCCCCGCGGTCCAGCGCGCCCGGGCCTATGCACCACACACCTGCCGCATCGAATGCGAGGTCGACACGCCGGGGCAATTGCAGGAAGCGCTGGCCGCGGGAGCCGACATCGTCATGCTAGACAATTTCGACGACGAGCAGGTGCGTGACGCGCTGACCCTCGTAGATGGCCGGGCGCTCGTCGAAGTCTCAGGCGGCATCACCCTCGATCGCGTCGCTCGCTTGGGTGCACTCGGAGTCGACGTCATTAGCGTCGGCGCGCTCACTCACTCGTCGCCGGCCTGCGATCTCGGCTTGGATTGGGCCTAACTCGTGGACGACGATCTGCAGCCCGCGCGACTCCGCAAGTTGATCCGCGGAGGCTGGGGCAGATCGTTGACCATCAGAGAGAGCACCGCATCGACGATGGACGATGCTTCGGCGGCCGCTGCGGAAGGTGCAGGCGACGGCCACGTCGTACTTGCCGGGCAACAAACCCGCGGACGCGGCGCGCATGGGCGGCAGTGGGACTCTCCGCCGAGCTCGGACCTCTATTTCTCCGTGGTTGCCCGTCCCTCGGTCGAGCCCGCCTCGACCGCATTGGTCACGCTTGCCAGTGGGCTCGGGGTTCGCGACGCGGCTGCGAGCTTTCTATTGGGCCGCGTCGTCCAGGTGAAGTGGCCGAACGACATCTGGATCGGTCGACGCAAGTGCGCCGGCATTCTCGTTGAAAGTCGGACGCTTGGGATGTGCATTGATTCGATCATCATCGGCGTGGGGCTCAACGTGAACCGCATGCAATGGCCCGAAGCCCTCGAAGGCTTGGCCACGTCCATGCGAGCCGAAGCGACCGGCCAGGAACCGATGGATCGCGCCGAGGTGCTGGCCGCCGTACTGTTTAACATGGAGCGCTGGGTAAACCGGCTCGTCAAGGACGGCGCGGCTGCAGTGGTGGACGCCCTCCGGCCGAACCTCGCGCTTGTCGGCGAGCGAATCCGAGTTGAAGGCAGCGAAGCTGTCTTCGAGGGCATCGATCACGCCGGCGCAGCGCTCGTGCGATCCGAGGGCGGCCTGCGTGCTCTTCACGCAGCCCACATCGAGCCCCTCGAGAGCTGAGCCCGGCGCTTGCCCGTACGCGGCTGGCGCACCCATACTGGCCTGATGGCCCATGCAGACGAGCTCGCCTGGTTGGAACACTCGGTGGGCGTTCTTGCCCTCGAGGACCGCGCGATCGTTTCGGTCACCGGGGACGACGCGCACGACTGGTTGCAGGGGCAGGTCACGAACCAGCTCAAAAACGCTGAGCCCGGGAGCTCGGTGTACGGCTTCGTGCTCACCTTGAAGGGGCGAATTTTGGCAGACGTCTACGTGCTCGTTCGGGAAGGCGCGCTTTGGCTCGACGTCCCGGCCGCGCAGGTCGACGCACTGCTCGAGCGCTTCGATCGATACATCATCATGGAGGACGTCGATCTCGAGCATCGAAAAGACCTGCACGTGATAGCGGCTCAGGGCCCACGTTCGAACGAGCTAAGCGCGGATGGATGGCCTTCGGACCGGCTCGGCGGTGGCGGTCGACAATGGGTAGTCACGGACGCCGAGCTCGATTCGGAGCTGACCAGCCTGGTCGCGCGCAGTCGCGAGCTTGGTGGCGGCGCCGTCAGCAGCGAGGCCTGGGCTCAGGCCCATGTCCTTCGCGGACGGCCCCGCTTCAGCATAGATTTCGGCGACTGGACCTACCCTCAGGAAAGCGGCCTGAACCCACTCGCGGTCTCGTTTAGAAAGGGTTGCTACATCGGCCAAGAGACGGTCGTGATGCTGGAGAACCGGGGCAAGGCCCCCAAGGTCCTTTGGCGTTGGGCGATCGAAGGCTCGGTGGCCCCGGCGGCCAAGACCCCCATCACGGTGAACGACGCGGTCGTTGGCGAGGTTACCTCCGCCGCCGTGGGTGAAGAGGGCGTGCGGGCAATAGGCTTTCTCAAGCGTGGACACGAATCGGAAGGCTCCGAAAGCTTCGTGATCGCGGGGCTCGCCGCGCGCGCGCTCGGGCCCGTGGAAACCGGGCCTGGTGTGTGCCCGGAGCCGACGTGACGATACGGAATGCTGGCGCTGGCGCGAACCGCCCTCCGACCTTATAGTCGCTCCATGTTGACCCTCACCGACCGAGCTGCAGACAAAGTCAAAGAAATCCGAGACGCCGAAGGCCTGGCCGATCAGGGGCTTCGAGTGCGGGTCATCGGCGGCGGATGTGCCGGTTTTTCTTATGATTTGTTCTTCGAGAACGAAACATCCGATCTGGACCAGACCTTCAACTCGCACGGCATTCCGATCTACGTGGACATGATGAGTGCGCAGTACGTCGAAGGCACTGAGATCGACTACGTCGAGGGCCTACAGGGCGCAGGGTTCAAGTTCCAGAACCCGCAGGCGAGCCAAACCTGTGGGTGCGGCTCTAGTTTCGCCACCTGATTCCCCTGTAATTTCAGCTCAATGTCCATGATGAGCATTTTTGCTTGAGTATCTGCTTGCGTTTGTCTCATTTTTGTCTAAGTTTGAGTCCAGTTAGTTGGACACGACATGGACAGTGCTCCTGCTCGACAGTGACGTAACGTAACGGTAGATACCGCATACAGGACATATCATGCAGTCATCCGCATCCCTCGATCGCTACATCCAGCAAGTCCGGGCCATCCCCAAGCTCTCTCGCGAAGCGGAGCACGAGCTGGCGCTTCGCTCCGGAGAAGGGGACCAGGCCGCAACTGATCGCCTCGTCGAAGCCAACCTGCGCTACGTGGTCGCTATCGCGCTTCAGTACAGACGGTACGGAATCACGCTAGGCGACCTGATTGCGGAGGGCAGCGTCGGCTTGGTGACGGCCGTTCGGAAGTTCGATCCACACCGCGGTACGCGCTTCGTGACTTACGCCGGGTACTGGATTCGCGCGTTTGTCCTCGAGGCGGTCGTTCGGTCCAGCACGATGATCGGAGCCGGCTCTGGGCCATTCCGCTCAAAGTTGTTCTTCCGTCTTCGCCGCGAGCGAGCGCGTCTGTCGAATGTCATCGCAGATCCAGAAGAGCTGATTGCGAAGCTTGCTTCCGATTTCGACACGACTCCGGCGAAAATGACGGAGCTCCTGCGACGCCTCGATCAGCGAGAAATCTCGCTCGACGCACCTGCGTACCATGATTCGGATTCGACCCTCGTCGAGACGCTCCCCGGCACCGCCGAGCCACAGGACCAGATGGTCGCTCGTCAGCGCCGGCAGAGTGGAATTCAGCTGCGGCTCGCGGGCGCGATGTCGGTGCTCGATGAGCGCGAACGCCTCATCGTAGAGAAGCGTATTCTCAGCGACGATTCGGCCTCCCTCGCTTCGCTCGGACGCGAGCTCGGTGTGAGCCGGGAACGAGCCCGGCAACTCGAGGCCAGGGCGAAGAAAAAGCTCGCGGAAGAGCTCAAAGACCTGGCTCCTGCCGCCTAGTGCACCTGCTCAGATGTACGGTGCCCGCTCACCGCATGAGCGCCGATGCGATCTTCGCTCAGTCGGAGTAGCATGTAGGCCACGATGGTGCTGGATGATGGGGATAACACGGGATTGCGCCGTGAGGTGACGCAGGCGCTGGGGCAGGACGACCTGGTCGATCAGCCTGACTCGGCCCTTCCACCAGCCCTGCCCGGCGCGAGCGGGCCTCGCGGGGCGAAAGCTCCCGCTCTGTCCCAAGCCGATCGCACGCGGCGCGCCCGAGATTGGATCGCCGAGTGCGAGCGCGAGCTGGACCAACAGCCGGACGTTCGGCGCGCGGCCCGACTGTACTTCGAGATGGCGCGCAGCTGCGAAGGAACACTCAAAGATGCGCGGCGCGCGCTCGAATACTATCAGGCGACCTTGGAACGAGCGCCGGATTACGTCCCAGCGATTCGCGCCACGCGCCGCCTCCTTCTCGGCGGGCGAATGTTCAGCGAGGCACTTCCACTCTTCGACGCCGAGGCCCGCGTAACGCGTCGCCCGAGCGACAAAGCGACCCTGTACCTGCTCAAGGGGCGTCTGCTCGAAGACGTGCTCGGCAATCGAGAAGCGGCGGAGGAAGCCTATCACACGGCTCGCGCATTGGACCGCTCGCACGCAGCGATTCTTCGAGCCACTGAACAGCGCTCATTCGCCAAACAACTTTGGCCGGACGTCGATCGCAATCTCGCGGAGCTCGCCAATGCGGCCACATCTGATGACGCGCACCGCGCGGCGTTGATCATCCGACGAGCGCAGTTGCTCGAAAGCCGGCAACAGCGTCCCGAGCAAGCGGCCGAGCTTTACGAGACGGCGTTTCATCTCGACCCAAATGCCGTGATCGCAGTCCAAGCTCTGAAACGACTGTACTACGGGCAACGGCGCTGGCGGGACTTGATACGCACGCTCGAAGCAGAGGCTCAGTTGGCGGCTGAACCCGCGCTGAAAGCGTCATCGCTCTATCGAGCGGCGCGCATCCACGCAGAGCTCCTTGGGAATCGGGACGATGCTATTCAGGCGCTGGAGCAGGCGCGCAGCCTTCAGCCGGGCGATCCGTTGATTCTCGGCGAGCTCGCCCGCCACTACGAGTCCGGACAGCGCCTCCAAGCCCTCGTCGAAACTCTCGAAGCGCTTGCAGACGCAACCGATGACGAAGCAGAGAAGCTGACATACACGCAGCGCATCGCTCGTCTCTACGAAGAGGAGCTTCGCGACGTGGATCAGGCCATCAGCTGGCACGAGCGAGCGGTCGAGCTCGACGCTACTTCGCTCTCGAGCCTACAAGCATTGAGCCTGCTCTACCGCGTTCGAAACGCCTGGCCGAAGCTCGTCCAGATGTGTCTTCAAGAGGCCCGGTATACGACGGATGCAGAGCGGAGAGCAGATTCACATGCGCGCGCCGCGGAGATCTACGAAACTAGGCTCGACCTGATCGACGACGCGATCGAGCAGTATCAACGCTCGCTCAATGCGATGCCAGACCACCCGACGGCATTCAAGGCTCTGGCGCGACTGCTTTCCGACGTCCAGAAGCCGAAGGAGCTGATTCAACTTTACGAAGATGCCTTGGATCGAGCGAGCGGCTCGAGAGCGGTGTCGTACCTCCTCAAGATCGCGCAGATCTACGAAGACGCACTCGACGAACCTGCGCTGGCGGCTCAAACGTACAAGCGGGTCCTGCAGCAGGATTCGGCGCACCTCACCGCGGTCCAAGCTTGGCAACGATCTGCTGCCCGGGCGCATCGGCCACGAGAGCTTCTCGAGGCGCTCGACTATGAAATCGAGCTCACCGTCGAGCGGGACCGACTGGTCGCCCTCTTGCACCGGTCGGGCGAGGTGCTCGACGAGCAACTGGATGACCGCGATGCCGCCATTGCCCGCTACCGCCGCGCGCTCGACAAAGACCCCCGTCACGTTCCGACCCTGGCTAGCCTGGGGCGTCTCTACTATGCGGCGGGGCGTTGGAACGACTTGCTCGAAGTCTACGGCCAGGAGCTCAGGCTCGCTCCGAGCAAGCACCGCCGAGTGGCCCTCCTCCAAAAAATGGCGGAGATTTCCCGTGATCGCTTGGGAAGCGACGACGATGCGCTCCGATATCACCGCGAGGCGATCAAGGTCGACCCCTCGCATGCACCTTCGCTTCAAGAACTTGCACGACAGCTTCGGGAGCGAGGCGATTGGGCGGATTTAGTCGACGTTCTAGAGCTTCAGCTTCGCAACTCGAGCGCCGTTCGGATCCGAGCGCGGGCAGCATTCTTGCTCGGCCAGGTCTACGAAGAGCATCTGGAGGACCGAACGAAAGCGATGACCGCGTACGAGGCCGCGATCACCGCAGATGGGGGTTACCGGCCCGCGGTCGATGCTTTGGCGCGAGTTCGCGCCGAAGAGCACGACTGGACGCATCTGCTTTCCGACCTCGATCGCGAGCTCAAGCTCAGCGAGGAGCCCAACCAACGCATCGCTTTATTTGCGCGCAAAGCACAGGTCTTGGAGCGTCAAGACAAGCACCGACAAGCAATTCAAGCGTGGGAACAGGTGCTCGAGATCGACCGCGCACACCTCGGAGCGCTGCTTGCCCTCGAGCAACTGCATAGGCAGGTTGGCGCATGGGAATCGCTTTGCGCGGTGTATTCGACGCAATCCGAGGTCCTCGAAGATCCCAGCGGTCGAGTTGCGGCTCTCTACGAGCTTGCTCGGCTTCTCGAGCATCAGGGGCTCGGCGAGTACGATGATATCGTCGGAGCGTATCGGCGCGTCCTGGAGGTTGCACCTTCGGACTTGGGGGCTCTGCTCGAGCTCGAACGGCTGGCCATGAGCCGCGGCGACGCCGACCTCCTGCGCGAGGTGGACTCCCTCATGGCGCGGTCGGCGCAGGACCCGGCGGTCGCAGCCGCCCACCGTGCGCGCCTTGCTGAGCGGGTCGAAGGGCAAGAAGACACGCAGGCCATCGAACAGTTTCGCGCAGCCTCCATTGCGGACCCCTATCACATCGGCGCGGCTCGCGGACTCACGCGTGTCGCAGAGGAAACCGACGACCCGGCCGCGCTCGTCGACGCGCTCCGCCGAGAAGCGGAGGCCGAGCGCGATGCTAGAGCGGCTTCGGATCTCTACGTGCAAAGCGCAGTGGTTCGTTTGGAGCGCATCGGAGACCACGACGGAGCGAGACGCGACTTCGAGCACGCACTCGAGCTCTGGCCCGATTCCACCGAGGCGGCCGAGGGGCTCTTGGACGTGCTCACAATCGACGCCGCTTGGTCGTCGCTGGTGGACCGACTTTCCCAGGCCGCGTCAAGCGCGCGATCAGTGGACCGGGCGAGCTCGCTCTGGCTAGCGGTCGCGCGGGTGCAGAGCACCGAGCTCGAGGAGCTGCCCGCGGCGATTCGGACGCTGCAACGCGTTCTGAAAATCCAGCCCCGTAACTTCGATGCACTGGATCGCCTCGCTCGACACTTCGCCGCTAATCAGTCTTGGCACGAGGCAGCGGCCACGATGGAGCAATTGCTCGCCGCCGCACCGGGGAACAGCCGGTCGCGAAGGGTCGTGCTCGACCTTGCCCGTCTGTATCGCGAGCGATTGAACATGCCTGAGAAGGCTCTTCGCCACGTCGAGGCCGCTCTGGCGACGGAGCCGGATGATCCCGCGGCGCTGCAAGAGCTTTCTTTGATTCACGAAGCGCTCGGGCAACTGCCGCAGGCCCTGGAGGTCACGCGACACCTGCTCGACACGAGCGAGGGGCAGGAAAGGGGAGAAGCGCTCGTTCGTCTCGGCCAGCTCGAGCACGCTACCGGCAACTCGGAGAATGCGAAGGTCGCGCTCCAGCGCGCAGTCGTTCTCGAAGGGCCGGGGAGTGACGCGACGCGGACGCTCGAATCGCTTTGCAAGAGCCCGGCCGACTGGCGGGCCTACGCAGACGTTCTGCGCGAGTATCAGGCCGAAGATGAGCTGGGCCGGGTGAACACCACTCTCGAAGTCGCTCGCGTCCTTTCGGACCACTGCAGGGACGAGCATGCTGCCATAGAGGCGCTTCGAGGCGGGCTCGAAGAGGGCGCCGGCAACGCTGACCTTCGTCGCGAGCTGGCCGCACGGCTCCGCGCTCGAGGCGAACACGCCGAGGCAGTCGAACAACTCCAAGCCGTGCTGGCAGAGGAGCCGATGCGCGAAGAGATCTGGCGCGAGCTTGCGATTACCTATGAAGCGGACGGTCGCGCGAGGGAAGCGAGAATCGCAAGCTTGCCCCTACTTCAGATGGGGGTGAACGACGAGAATGACGACGCCCGGATCTCCGCGGTCGAACCATGGCCCGCCAGGGTTCGACCGCGATCGCTTCGTGGCTCCATTTTGGAACAACTCGGTACGCCGCGCGCAGAGGACGCTGCGGCCGGTGCTCTTCTTGCCGCCCTGAGCCCCGCGCTCGTCAAGCTCTATCCGCCAGACCTCCAAAGTTACGGGCTCGCGACCCGAGATCGCCTGCCGACCGAAGCCAATCATCCGCTTCGCGAGATCGCAAACCATGTCGCCGCTGCGCTCGATATTCGGAGTTTCGATTTGTTCCTGCATCGCGTGCGAAACCGCGGCATCACGATCGAGTTCGGCGCCCACCCCGCCATGCTGGTGCCAGCAACAATCATGGAGAAAGACCCGCAGACCCAGACGTTCATGCTCTCTCAGCCGATGACGCAAATCGCCCGCGGCTACCATGCGATTGACAAGCTCACGCCACGCGAGCTCGATGTTCTGCTGGCGTCGGCCGCACGGATCGTAAAACCGGACTTCGGCTCGGGTCTGACCAGCGAAGAGTTCTTAAACGAGCAAACGCGGAGGTTGCAGCGGGCGATTCCCCGGCGTGACCGCAAATTGGTGCGCGATGCCGCCCTCGCCTATTCCCAATCCAAACGAGTGAAGTTCGACCGCTGGGTCCATGCCGCGCAACGGACCGCGATCCGCGCCGCGCTTCTTCTCTGCGACGACCTCGAGCCGTTGGTTCAAGACGTGCGGAGCCGAATCGCGCCGGAGCGAGAAGCAGAAGGCGAAACCTTCGACGCACATCCAACGTATATGGATGCCCTGAAATTCTGGGCATCACCGCCAGCGATGTACCTGCGGGAACACATGGGAATGATTCCTTCCCGCTGACCTCGCTGCCGTTCGATCAGACGCTGTCGCGGGTATGCCGGTCGACCCGGTAAACCAACCAGCCGAACGCCAGCACGATGATCAGCACCATGGCGACCCCGGAATAGAACGCGGGGCTTGCGAAGAAGGTGACGAGCCCGTAGTCGCGATTAAATTGGCGGTAGGAACCAACGACGGAGAGGCGGCTCCACGCGAGCGGCCATACCGCCAGAGCAACGAAGATCGTGCCGACGGTGATTCGACGGGCTGCCAGATCGCGCGAAGCTCGAGAGAGGGCCAGGCCGATCCGAAATCCAAGCGAGGCCGCGCCCAGCAACAACAGTCCCCCTAGCAGGCCCCAGAACCAAGGGGCGCGATCCGTGTCGACCCAGTAGAAAAGAAACCAGTCACCGTGAAATACATAGAAGTAGATGGCGGTTGGCAAGAGGACCAAGGCGACGAAGAGCGCATAGGCCAGGAAGGTCTCCATCCGCCAAACCGGGTCGGAGCTTTGCCTGAGCTCGTCGCGGCCGGCGTGAGCCGAAAGCTCCCCGGTGGCAATGGCGATGAGCAGAAGGAAAAGTAGAGGCAAAGTGATCCCTGCTGAAAGGCTACGTCCCTGGTTCGTGGACGGTCAACCAATCGAGCACCATAGTTGGAGGGTGCAACGGAGCGCCTGGGTCGGTTTGCTTGGATTTGTCGCCACTTGGGTCGCGGAGGCGCATGCGTCCGCCGACAGCCTGAGCGAGCTTACCGCGCCCTTTTCGACGGCGCTCTTGGACGGTCGCTACCTGGGCGCGCTGGGCTTGGTCTTCCTCGCTGGTCTGGCCACCTCACTGACCCCCTGCGTTTATCCAATGATCGCGATCACGGTCAGCGTGTTCGGCGCGAGGCAGGCAGAAAGCCGCGCCAAGGCAGCGATGCTCTCGAGCGCCTTTGTCCTGGGCATCGCAGCGCTCTTCACTCCGCTCGGGGTCATGTCGGCGCTGACCGGTAGCGCATTCGGCAGTGCCCTTGCGAGCCCCTGGGTTCTCGGGGCTCTTTCGACCTTGTTCGCGGTGATGGCGTTCAGCATGTTCGGCTTGTTCGACCTCGCCCTGCCGTCGGTGTGGCAAAACCGGCTCGCCCAGGCAGGCGGCTTCGGGGTGCGGGGCGCGTTCGTGCTCGGCTTTGTCAATGGGCTCATCGCCGCTCCTTGCACCGGGCCGGTTCTCGCCGTCCTGCTGACCTGGGTGGCCACGACAGGCAATGTTGCGTTTGGTGCGCTTGCCTTGTTCGTCTATGCGATTGGGATCGGGGTATTGTTCTGGTTCGTCGGGACATTTGCCGTCACGTTGCCGAAGTCGGGGCGCTGGATCGAGTGGACGAAGAGCGCGTTTGGAATCGCGATGCTCGCCCTGGCGTTCTACTACCTGCGCGGCATTATTCCGTACCCGCGTCCGGCGGTGCGCGAAGAGACTTGGCTGGCCGTGGCCCTCGGGCTGCTCGCTGGAGGGGTCATCGTCGGAGCGATTCATCTTTCGTTCAAGAGCAGAGCTTGGGGGGCACGCGTTCGCAAAACGGTTGGGGTAGCCGCATGCGTGGCAGGCCTTCTTGGCATCGTCGGCTGGGCGGAAGCGTTGCCCCCTGGCGCGCACATCCGTTGGATCGAGAGCTTCGACGCTGGCAAGGCGCAGGCGGTCGCCGAAGCGAGGCCCATGCTCGTCGACTTCGGCGCCGATTGGTGCGGAGCGTGCCAAGAGCTCGAACGGGACGTTCTGAGCGACCCCCGAGTCGTCTTGGAGGCCCAACGATTCGTCACCGTGAGAGTCGATCTGAGCACCGATCGAGCCACCGACGAGAAATGGGCGCTGCTCAAGGCGTACGAGCAACCGGGGCTGCCGCTCGTCGTCCTGCACCACAGCGATGGCTCGGAGGCTTTTCGCATCACTGGAATGGTGGAGAGCGACGCGTTTCTGAAACTGATGGTCGCCGTTCGCTGACCGGTGCTAGGCCGTGCTAGCCTCGGCTCAGGAGTGATGGGAATGAGGAAGAACACCCTTACGAGACGCCAGATTCTTCACCAGGGCGTGCGCTTGGCCGTGATCAGCTCGACGCCCGCCCTGCTCAACGCTTGCACCAAGCCAGAGCTTCATTGCGAAGACGTGAGCGGGCTCCGCGAAGACGACGTGACGTTGCGAACGCAGCTCGAGTATCGAGATCTCTCTCCGCACGGCGAAAGCAAGAATTGCCAGCGATGCGCATTCTACCTGGCCGGCAAGAAGAACGAATGTGGGCGATGCACCCTCGTCAAAGGCCCAATCCACCCCTTGGGCTATTGCAGCTCTTGGGCGGCCAAGGGCTGACTCGCGGGCGGCATGGCACTGTTCGAAGTACGAGGACTGCGAAAGGCGTTTGGGCCACAGCAGGTGCTGAGTGGGCTCGACATCGACATTTTCGCGGGTGAGGTGATCACGATCATTGGAGAGTCCGGCTCCGGAAAGAGCATTTTGCTCAAAGCGATGATGGGGCTCATCGAAGTGGACGCCGGTAGCATTCGATTCGATGGTGCAGAGGTCGTAGGGCAGACCGAGCGGCAGTGGACGGGGACTCGCCGCCGAATCGGCATGTTGTTCCAAGAATCGGCACTCTTCGACTCGTTCACGGTGTTCGAGAACGTCGCCTACGCGCTGCGTGAACAAACCACGATGACGGAGGACGAAATCGTGAGCCGAGTATCCGAAACCCTTGCCTTGGTCGCATTGCCGGGGATTGAGTCGATGTCGCCTTCGGATCTTTCGGGCGGTATGCGGAAGCGCGTCGCGCTCGCGCGAGCGGTAGCGGTTCGTCCGGAGGTCGTGTTCTATGACGAGCCGGCCGAGGGGCTCGACCCCATCAATGTCACTCGTGTCAATCGTTTGCTTCTCGGACTTCAGGAGCGGCTGAAGGTGACCTCGGTGGTGGTGACCCACAATCTCAAGGCAGCGTTCGCGATAAGCGATCGACTGGCCCTCATTCATGACGGAGTGGTGGCAGCGACGGGCGCTCCCGAGGCGATTCTCGAGTCGGACGACCCCGTCGTACGAGAGTTCATTGGCGACCGTATGAGGAAGGTGTTGCGTGCAAGTTGAGTTCGTAGGTGCGGTCGGTGGCAACGTCACCGGCTCTAGGCATATCGTTCACACCGAGAAGGCGCGCATTTTGCTCGACTGCGGCCTTTTCCAGGGGCGCCGTTCGGAAACTATCGAACGCAACCGGGATTTGGGATTCCGCGCGAGGGACATCGACGTGATGGTGCTGTCCCATGCTCACATCGATCACTCGGGCGCGCTACCGCGGCTCTATCGCCAAGGCTTTCGGGGGACGATCTACTGCACGCCCGCGACTCGGGACCTCTGTGCGGCGATGCTCGAGGACTCGGCCGAAATTCAGGCTCAGGACGCAGCCTACATCAACCGAAAAATCGAAAAGAACGGTGCCGACATGAAGCACGTCGAACCGCTTTATGATCAGAAGGATGTGGTCGGAACCCTCGAGCTCATGGTTGGTGTTCCCTATCATCGACCCCAAACGATCGCCGAAGGCGTGACGCTGACCTACTACGACGCCGGGCACGTCCTCGGGAGCGCCATGGTCGCGCTCGACGTGGATGTGGTTGGCGAGCAGCGGCGTCTGGTGTTTTCAGGCGACCTCGGGCGACACAACATGCCCATCCTCCGCAACCCCGAGGTTCCTCCGGGTGCGTCCTGCTTGATCATGGAAAGCACCTACGGCGACCGGAACCACGACCCGATCGAGGAAATGGAGGACCGGCTCGACGAGGTCATCACGCGTACGATCGACCGCGGCGGCAAGGTCGTCGTGCCATCGTTTGCGCTCGAGCGTGCCCAAGAGCTGATCTACTCGCTCAAGCAGCTCAAAGACCAAGGGCGGCTCCCCGATGTTCCGGTCTATGTCGACTCGCCCCTGACCGTGAAGCTCACCGACGTCTTTCGAATGCATCCGGAATGCTTCGACACACGAACGCGCGAAAGTCTCCTAACAGGCGACTCACCGTTCGACTTCGACGGCCTCCGCTACGTCTCATCCGTCGAAGATTCAAAAGCAATCGACCGAAGCGACCAGCCCTGCGTGATCATTTCGGCGAGTGGCATGTGCGAGTTTGGCCGAGTCGTCCATCATCTGGTCGCGACCATCGAGAATCGAAAGAACGCCGTGCTCATCGTCGGCTGGCAGGCGCAGCACACACTTGGGCGACGCCTCGTCGAGCAGCGGACGCGAGTTCGAATTTTCGGCGTCGAGCGAGAACGGCATGCTGAAGTGGTCGTGCTGAATGGATTCAGCGCACATGCGGGCCAGGACGACCTGCTCTCATATGCCGAAGCCGTTCGCGCGGCGGGCCCGCTTCGACAAATTGCCCTCGTGCACGGAGAAGACCTGGGTCGCAAGACGCTCAAGTCACTCCTCGAAGAGCACGGCTTTCCGACAGTTCACACGCCGGCTCGCGGGGACCGGATCGACATCTGAAGACCTGGGGCCTTGACCAGCTACAGGGTCTGCGCGCATCCTCGCGCGACCGAACGACGGAGGAGGGGCTATGAGCAAGGGCGTGATTGGATGTGGGGTCATCGCGGCGATCGTACTGATCCTGGTGGCAACCGGGGTCGGGAGCTACAACCGCCTGGTCCAGCTCGACGAAGGCGTGGACAACGCCTGGAGCCAAGTGGAGAACGTCTATCAACGACGCGCCGATCTGATTCCAAACCTGGTGGCGACCGTGAAAGGCGCCAAGGAATTCGAGCAAGAGACGCTCACCCAAGTGGTGGAGGCGCGCGCCAAAGTCGGGCAGGTCAATTTCCAAACGGCGCCCGACGCCGCACAGCTCGGGCAGTTCGAGGCAGCGCAGTCTCAGTTGTCCTCGGCCTTGTCGCGCCTGCTCGTCGTCGTGGAGCGATACCCCGAGCTCAAAGCCACCGAGGCATTCCGTGACCTTCAAGCGCAGCTCGAAGGCACCGAGAACAGAATCAGCGTGGAGCGAAAGCGCTTCAACGATGCAACTCTGCACTACAACAAGACCCGCCGGCAGTTCCCGACCATTCTGCTCGCGAACATCATGGGCTTCGGAGACAAACCGTACTTTGAGTCGACCCCGGGGGCAGACGAACCTCCCAAGGTCGAGTTCTAGCCCGCGCCGTGCCCCGGCGAATCGAAACCTTTTTCTCCAAGGCCGACCGAGAAGCAATCCAGGCTGCGACGGCGGCGGCGGAACAAAAGACCGCCGGCGAGCTCGTCGTGTACGTGACCGAACGCTGTGACCCGCACCCCGAAGTGGCTTGGAAAGGTGCGCTGGTCGGCGGCGCACTGGGCGCGCTCTGCGCCAGTATCGCCGTTTGGCGTTTCGGGGGATGGGGAGCGCCCGATCACTTGTGGATTTTGATCGGATTTCAGCTCGGCCTGGTGGCTGGCTGGATGGCGAGCAGGTTCGATGCGATCGCGCGAAAGCTGATCGGTGAGGAGGCGCTCGATAGCCGTGTGGACGGTCGTGCTGCTGAGGCGTTCCTGGATGAGAAGGTGTTCGCCACCCGCGAACGTACCGGCGTCCTGATCTTCGTCGCGTTGTTTGAGCATCGAGTCCTGGTGCTCGCCGACGAGGGCATCGACGAGCGCGTTGCGGAGGAGGCTTGGGACGAGATCTCGAGCGAGCTTGCCCTTGGGATTCGGCGTGGAGAGCCGGCTACCGCCTTGATTCACGCGGTGGATCGCTGCGCCGCCCTCTTGGAGGCGCATGGCGTCCAACCGGCGGACCAGGAAAACCAACTTTCCGACAAGCCGAGGTTTCGCCGTGACTAAAGCGCGCTTGATTCTCCTCACGCTCTTCCTGTGCTCGGTGTCGCTCGTCGCCTTCGCTTTGAGCGTCCCTGAGCTCTCTGGGCGAGTCAACGACTACGCGGCTTTGCTCACTCCTGCGACCGAGGCCCGCATCGATGCGCTGTTGACGCAGCTCGAAAAAGACACAGGCGCGCAGGTGGTCGTACTCACGATCGATAGCCTGCAAGGCGAGTCGCTCGAAGACTACAGTCTTCGCGTCGCCGAAGCTTGGAAACTCGGCCGCGATGACCCCGACGACGGTGCGCTGCTTCTGATTGCGAAGAGCGATCGCAAGATGCGCCTCGAGGTCGGCTACGGTCTCGAGCCTGTGCTGAGTGATGTGCTGTCGCGACGAATCCTAGATCAGGTTTTGAGGCCGAGTTTCCGCGCAGGGGACTTCGATGGCGGAATCGAACGCGCCGTCGAAGCGATGGACGGTTTGATCCGCGGCACCAGCACGCTTCCGCCGCCGAGCCCGAGCGACGCCCAGGCCGATCTTCCGCCGAGGATCTTCGGTGCGCTTTGGTTCCTGTTCTTGATCCCATTCGTCTGGGTCGTGGTCAGCACCAACCCCTTCCAGTGGTTCCTCTACTTCTTCCTGATTCCGTTCATCGGTGTCGGCGGCATCACCGCGATCACCCCAAGCGCCGCTCCTCTCTGCGTCGCCTTTTGGCTGATCTCGGCGCCGATCGCTTGGTCCTTCATCGGCCGGCGACGAAAGAAACGGAAACGCAGCAAGGGCCGACGGCGGTCCGGCTGGTCGGGCGGGAGTTGGTCTTCCGGCGGATCCTGGTCCTCGGGTGGAGGAGGTTGGTCCGGCGGAGGCGGAGGCGGAGGCTTTTCGGGCGGCGGCGGTAGCTTCGGTGGTGGGGGTTCCTCCGGGAGCTGGTGACCGCTAGGGATCGCTTTCCAAACGGCCGTGCCAGTAGACCCAGTTCGCCCAGGCCTCCGGAATGGAGCTCGCCGGGTCGACGCGAAATGCCACGACGGGAAGCCACCTGGGTTTGACCGGCGGGCGTCGCAGACGAAGGCCTGCCTGCCTTGGTGTGCAGTTGCCCTTCTTTTCGTTGCAGCCGTAGCAGGCCATCACGATGTTCTCCCAGTTTGTCCTGCCGCCCTGGGATTTGGGAACCACGTGGTCGTACGTGAGCCCGCGAAGCCGATGGCGGACGCCGCAGTACTGACACTTGAAGTCATCGCGCATCGCAACGTTGATTCGGGAGAACTTGATCGCACGTTTTCGCCCGACGATGGTACGCAAGAGCCGAACGACGGCTGGCATCTTGATGGTGATGCTGACCGAGCGAATGTCTTCGTCGTATTCTTCGACGACTTCGACCTTGCCATCGAAAATCATGCAGACGGCGCGCTGCCAACTGATGATTCGGTGGGGCTGATAGCCCTGGTCTAAGACGAGGGTCCGCATTCGATACGAACATGCGTATAGCGCGAACGGGCGAAGAAGTGAACTGGATACCGGTCTTCGCCTGGTGATGTGAGGCGAATCACATGCTATACGCCGCCACCTAAGTCCTCGTAGCTCAGTAGGATAGAGCAGTGGTTTCCTAAACCGAAGGTCGGAGGTTCGAATCCTCCCGGGGACGCCCTAATACGGTTGACGCGATCGATCCACCTGTACTAGTCCTGGTTGACTCAGGAGCGGCACCATCACTGGCGAACGACGATACCCGGCACCGGTCATTGCGGTTTCACACCCTGACGCAGAGGCGCCAGAGGGGCTGGCCGAGCAGCCCAAAGCCAAACGGCGGAGCACCTTACCCGACGACCTCCTCTTCAGGAGCGACGAGGAGTCCACGCGACGCCTGGCCCTCAAAAGCCTGGCCGCAGCGCGTACCGCGGAACGCCGGTTGGACGATCGCTTCGACCGTGAGGCGCTCCATGATTTTCGGGTTGCCATCCGACGGCTGCGGAGCCAGCTCCGCGCGTACCGGCCGCAGCTCGAGACCGCCGTGCGGCCGAAAGACCGCAAACGGCTTCGTGCCATCCAGCAAGCGACGGGCGCGGGCCGTGAGGCCGAAGTAGGGCTCGAATGGCTCACGAAGCAACACGGCGACCTCGCGCCCGAGCACCTCGCAGGGCTGAACTGGCTTTCCTCAGTCATGCTCGAACGCCGCAGGAAGTGCGCCGAGTCGCTCGACTCCGAGCTGAGGGCGAGCTTCCGGCGAACCGCCGAGAAGCTCGAAGAACGGCTGGCCATCATGCGGAGTGAGCAGAACCTCCTCGCCGAGCAGCCTCTTGTCAGCTTTGGGCGGACCTTGGCAAACCAAATCGAGGCTCACGCCACCGACCTCTTGGTGAATCTGGGACAGGTTGTGAGCGTCGAGCACACGGAGCGGCTGCACGAAGCACGCATCGTGGCCAAACGACTTCGCTATCTCGTCGAGCCGATTCGAGCCTACGCCAGCGAGGCACAGTTGGTGGTGAAGCGAAGTAAAAAGTTACAAGAGCTCCTTGGCGACTTGAATGATGTCCACGTGCTCATGCGAGAGATCGATCGGTCATTCGAAGGTGCAATGCAGCAAAAGGCCGGTCGGCTCCGTGGCTATCTGCGCAGAGGGGACCTCGAACGCGCGCGACGTGAGGCTTCGGTCAGCGAATGGACTGGCCTGGTCGAGCTCTATGGTCGCCTCGAAATGGAAAGGCGCGAGCTCCTGGCAACCCTGCGCGACCGCTGGCTTGCCGGCGACCTCGACGCGCTGGTCGCCCGAGCGCGAGATCTCGCCCACGAGCTCCGAGTCGCCGAGCGGCCGCGCTAATAATCGAGGATTGTAATGACCCGGCTCGGGGCTAGCTTTGCGGCGCCGGCTAGGTCGAGCAAGTTGATGAGGAAGAGGAATGCCGCCACGTCAGCCCCGCAGCGTTGGACGAGCTCTTTGGTCGCTAGCGCAGTGCCACCGGTGGCGATGAGATCATCGACGACCACGACTCGGTCGCCGAGTGCGAGGGCATCTTGGTGAATCTCGACGGCATCGCTTCCGTATTCGAGGTCGTACTCCGCTCGATAGGTTGCCGCGGGAAGCTTACCGGGCTTCCGGACCGGAACGAAGCCCACCCCCAGCTTGTCGGCCAAAGCGGCACCAAACATGAAGCCACGCGACTCGATGCCCACGACCGCATGCACCGCTTCCCCATCGAGCCGCTCGGCCATGAGCTCAATGCAGGCGCGGAAGGCCTCGACATCGGCGAGGAGCGGCGTGATGTCCTTGAAGAGGATTCCCTCTTTCGGGAAGTCGGGCACATCCCGAATGCGCGCGCGCAGGAGGCTCACGCGTTGGTCGCTCATCGCTCCTCTTTGGATCCGGCGACGTAGGCTGCGACGCCGAGGTGGTCCGGTTGGGTAGCCTCGATGCTGAGCGGCGTGACGGAGATGAACCCCTCTTCGAGCGCCTCGGTGTCCGCACCTGGGACCGGCTCGCTCGTCGCACCGCCTGGACCGCCGATCCAAAGGTAGTGACGTCCACGTGGATCGTCACGTACCTCGACGTCATCCGAATAGAGCCGAAGCCCAAGACGCGTCGCGCGAACCCCCTTGGGCGGGACCGTTGGGAAGTTGATATTCAGAAGAACGGCTTGGCCTTGCGGTGCTGTGGTCTGCAGAAGCTGCTTGCAGAAGCGTTTGGCGTACAGCGCAGCGCCTTCCATGTCGGTGGAAGAGTTCGACAAGGCGATGGAGCGAACCCCGCGCAGCGCTCCCTCTCGCGCAGCGGCCACCGTGCCGGAGTAGTGGACGTCGTTGCCGAGATTGGGCCCGTGGTTGATCCCGGAGACCACCATGTCCGGCCTTCGTGGCAAGAGGTCTTTCAAGAAGAACGCGACGTACACGCAGTCTGCCGGTGTGCCGTCGACCGCCCAGACGTGTTCCTCGACCTCGTGAAAACGAAGTGGATGGTGGAGCGTGATCGAATGGCTCTTCGCACTCTGCTCGGTTTGTGGAGCCACCGTGTACACATCGGCAAACGTGGCCAACGCGGTCCGCAGCGCAAGGATACCCGGCGCATCGACCCCATCGTCGTTGGAAACCAAGAGAAGTGGCCGCTCTGACATGCGCTCAACGACCTATCGCGGAAGCACACTGCGGGCAACGGGATTGACCTATTGGCGTGTGAAGGAGAGCCCGGTGAATTGAGGGAGGGCCGGCGGGCTTTCGCCCTCCGGTCCGCCATTGGTCGGGGCGACTGGATTTGAACCAGCGACCCCCTCACCCCCAGTAAGGTGCGCTACCAAGCTGCGCTACGCCCC
>CAMYMX010000011.1 GCA_947259605.1 uncultured Polyangiaceae bacterium
ACGACTTCAACGCGGCGCTGCGCAAAATCAAGGCGCGCGATGCGGTCGTCGTCGGCGTCAGCAAGGACTCGATCGACTCCCACTGTAAGTTCGCTGACAAATTCAAGCTGAAGTTCCCTTTGCTCAGCGACGCCGACGGTACGATGCTGGAGAAGTACGGTGCCTGGGGCGAAAAGAACATGTACGGCAAAAAGTCGATGGGCATCATCCGCTCGACCGTGCTGATTGGGCCCGATGGGAAAGTCATCAAGCACTTTCCAAAAGTGAAAGTGAAGGGGCACGTCGAAGCGGTGATCGCCGCTCTCGACCAAGCCCGTAGCGATTGACACTTGGGAGCGTACCGGCGCATGGTTCCCCTGCGATGAGCGAGCCCAGCCCCATGCCGGTGCCCGAGCCCGAAGAAGCCCCCGAGGCACTGGACCCGAACTTCCGGATCGAGCTGCCCAACTTCGAGGGGCCCTTGGACCTGCTCCTGCATCTGATCCGGAAGCACGAGCTCGACATCCTCGACCTGCCGATCTCGTTCATCACCGACAAATACCTGGAGTATCTGAGCCTGATGGGGGCATTGAACCTCGACATCGCCTCGGAGTACCTGCTGATGGCGGCGACGCTGGCGCACATCAAGAGCAAGATGCTTTTACCACGTCCGCCCGACGATCAGGACGACGAAGAGCTCGACGAGCTAGACCCCCGGGCGGAGCTGATTCGGCGCTTGCTCGAGTATCAGAAGTACAAGACCGTCGCAGCCGATCTCGGTGAACGCGCGATCGTGGGCCGGGATGTATTCGCGACCGGCACCCCTCCACCGGCCAGTCAAGAGCAGCCGCCGCTTGCGCAGGTCAGCGTCTTCAAGCTCCTCGACGCGCTCAAAAGGATCGCCGAACGCGTGAACGCCACCATCTCGCTCGAAGTCGACGCCGAACGGATGTCGATTCAGGAACGCATCGGGAGCCTGGTCGATTTGCTTCGCGAGCGCCGCCGGTGCCGCTTCGACGAGCTTTTCGAAGACGTGAGCACCTCGTACGATTTGGTGGTCACCTTTCTCGCCCTGCTCGAGATGGCCAAGATGCGCTTGGCGAGCATCTATCAGACCGACCACGAAGAGCCGATCTACCTCGAGTACACGCTGCTCGACGCGTCGGGGGACGCGATGTTGCCCGCCGACGTGGCACAGCCGAGCAGCGATCGGGTCGAAGAGCTGAACGACCATGACCTGCCGGTCGAGACAGGCGATGAACGAAGGGAATCGGTCGTCGTGCCGGCTGGCACCTCGGGCGCGTACGCATGGAATGAGGACGAGCAAGAGCCATGACCCAGACAGACCTGCAGGCCGACAACGGTGCTTCGGAAAACGGCGCGGGGGCACCCATCGCCCAAAGCCCGGAGTCGCTCAAGAATGTGCTCGAGAGCCTGATCTTCGTCTCGAGCAGCCCCGTGACGGCAAAGCGGCTTGCCCGGGCCGCGCGGTCGACCCTCGCGGAGGTCCAGCCGCTGCTCGACGAGCTCGTGGCCGACTACGCACATCGCGGCGTGCACCTGTACTTCGTCGCAGGCGGCTACCAGTTTCGTTCAGCACGAGAGAGCGCCGATTTCGTCAGGACACTCGTCGCGCCCAAGCCCCTTCGGCTCGGCCGCGCACAGCTCGAAACGCTCGCCATCGTTGCGTATCGCCAGCCGCTCACCCGGCCCGAGGTCGATGATGTGCGCGGTGTCGACTCCGGCTCGTCCCTCAAGATGCTGGCCGAGCGCGGTTTGGTGAAAATCCTCGGCCGCAAAGACGAGCCGGGCAGGCCGCTCGTCTACGGCACGAGCCCGGCCTTCCTCGAGTTCTTCGGTCTAAGCGGCCTCCAAGACCTTCCGACCCTTCAAGAGTTTAGCGACCTGAGCGACGAGCACCGGGCCCTGTTCGAAGAGAAAACCGGCGAGTCGATCGACATTGCAGCCGCAGAGCTCGCCGCGGCAGAAGCCATGGAAGAGGCCGAAGAGGAGCTCCTCGCCCAGGAAGAGGCCGCCATGGCCGCGGCAGAAGCCGAATCTGAGGATGAGGAGCTCGACGAGGACGACGAAGAGGACGACGACGGATGACCTTTCAAGAGCTGATCCTGGCGCTCGAACGCTTTTGGGCGGCGCACGGTTGCCTCATCGTCCAGCCCTACAACTCGGAGGTCGGCGCCGGCACCTTCAACCCGCACACCTTCCTGCGCGCGATCGGTCCAGAGCCCTGGAACGTCGCGTACGTCGAGCCGAGCCGCCGCCCAACCGACGGCCGCTACGGGGAGAACCCCAACCGTCTGCAGCAGTTTCACCAGTACCAGGTCATTCTCAAACCTTCGCCGCTCGACATTCAGGAGCTCTATCTCGAGTCGCTGCGCGCGCTTGGCACAGACCCGCAGCACCATGACATTCGCTTCATCGAGGATGACTGGGAATCGCCGACGCTCGGCGCCTGGGGCCTCGGATGGCAGGTCTGGCTCGACGGGCTCGAGATCAGCCAGTTCACGTACTTCCAGCAGTGCGGCGGCATCGATTGCAAACCGATCAGCGGAGAGCTCACCTACGGGCTCGAGCGCATCGCCATGTACCTCCAAGACGTCGACGATGTCTACGACCTCCAATGGGCGCCGGGCGTTCGCTACGGGGACCTCTACAAGCGCGCGGAGTGGGAGTGGAGCACCTACAACTTCGAGCAGGCGGATACCGAGCTCCAGAAGAACCTTTTCAAGGAGTACGAGAAGCAAGTCGCTGTCTTGCTCGGTCTCAGCGACAAGAAGGGGAAGGGCGGCTCCCTCCAATTCGACCGCAAGCCCCTCGAACGGCTGGCGCTCCCTGCCTACGACGCAGTGATCAAATGTAGCCACTACTTCAACGTCCTCGACGCCCGGGGCGCGATCAGCGTGACCGAACGCCAGCGCTACATCGGCCGTGTGAGAATCCTCGCAAGAGCCGTGGCGGAGTCCTGGTACGCACAGCGCGAGGCGCTTGGCTTCCCGCTTCTAGAGACGGCCGCGGCGGCGCAATAGCACGATCGAAGGGACGACCCGTTGCGCCCCTGGATCCCGTCTGGTAGCAACGCCACTCGATGTCATCCGAGTTTTTGCTGGAGATAGGGACCGAGGAGCTGCCGGCGTCGTTCGTCACGCACGCGCTCCGGTCGATGAAAGCTAGCGCAACCGAGCTGCTGGGCCAGGCGCGGCTCAGCACCGACTCGCTCGAGGTGAAGACGCTCGGTACGCCGCGGCGCCTCGCGCTGCGCATTCGGGGGCTGGCCGAGCGGCAACCGGACCGCGATGAGACGATCCTGGGTCCGCCGTGGGGAGCAGCATTCGAGCAGGACGGCGCGCCGAAGAAGGCGGCGACCGGCTTCGCGAAAAAACACGGCCTCCGCATCGAGGATCTCCAGAAGCAAACCACCGATAAGGGTGATTACGTCAGCGTGCGACTCCGCGAAAGCGGCGAGGCGACGAGCGAGGTGCTTGCCGGGATCCTTCCGCGGCTGTGTCAGCAAATCAGTTTTCCCAAGTCCATGCGCTGGGGTCCGGGCGAAGTTGCGTTCGGCAGACCGATTCACTGGATCGTCTCCTTGCTCGGCAGCGAGATCGTGCCGTTCGACTTTGCCAACGTCCGGGCGGGGCGCGCGACGCGCGGGCATCGGTTCCTCGCTCCGGAGAGCTTTGATCTCGACGAGGCAGCTCAGTACGAGAAGGCGCTCGAGCGCGCGCACGTGATCGTCGATCTCGAGATCCGCAAGGCTCGCATGATGGAGGGGCTGCTCGCTTCAGCGAAGTCTCTCGGCGGTCTTCTCGTGCCGGACGCCTTCCTCGCTGACGAGTGCGTTTCACTCGTCGAGGAGCCGTTCACCGTGCCGGGGGCCTTCGACGAATCGTTCCTCGAGCTTCCCGACAAGGTCGTGATTTCGGTGATGCGCGATCATCAACGCTACTTCGCGGTTCGAGCATCGGAAGGCGGCGCGCTGCTCCCCGCGTATTTGAACGTGGTCAACACCGCCGAGGATCCGGACACCATTGCCAAAGGCAACGACCGGGTCCTGCGCGCGCGGCTGGCGGACGGGCGGTTCTTCGTCGAAGAAGACCGCAAGGCCCCGCTCGCCAATCGGCTCACGAAGCTCGAATCCGTCGTGTTTCAATCCAAGCTCGGTACGATGGGCGCCAAGGTCCGTCGGATCCAGGCCAACGCCGGGGCGCTCGCCGCCGCATCCGGCGCAGATGCCGATGCCTGCAACGAAGCGGCGCGCCTCTGCAAGGCCGACCTCGAAACCCTCATCGTGTACGAGTTCCCCGAGCTTCAGGGCGAGATGGGTCGCTGGTACGCGCTGCGCGAGGGCATCGACCCGGCGATCGCGGACGCCATTCGCGACCACTACCGGCCACAAGGCGCCGACGACGTCGTGCCGGATCAAATCGTCGGCGCCGTCGTTGCCGTCGCCGACCGAATCGACACCCTCGTCGGCTGCTTTGGGATCGGCCTGGTGCCAAGCGGCTCGGCCGACCCCTTTGCGCTCCGCCGCGCTGCACTCGGCATCATCCGCATCGCCCTCGAAGGGCCGATCGACGTCGACCTCCGGGCACTCATCGCGCAGGCGCACGGCGCGTACGCAGGCGACGCCAAGCTCGCGAGCGCCGACGAGGTTCACGCGGCGCTCGACGCTTTCTTCCGTGGACGCATCCGCGGGATGCTCAAGGACTCGTTCGGCGGCGATGTCGTCGACGCGTGCCTCGGGGCATGGGACGGCACCTCGCTTCGCGACCTGCGAAGCCGGATCGAAGCCGTAGCCGAGCTCGGCGCCGCGCCGGAGTTCGAAGCATTGGCGATTGCATTCAAGCGGGCGTTCAACATCACCAAGGAGAGCGCGCGAGGCCCCATCGACTCGAGCCTCCTCGAAGCCGGCGCCGAGGCGGCGCTCGCCGAACGATTTGGCACCGTTCGCGACCAAATCCGTGAGGCGACCGGCGAGCGCCGATACACCGACGCCTTGAAGCTCGTCGCCAAGGAGCTCGGGGTGCCGATCGATCGCTTCTTCGATGAGGTGTTCGTGATGGTCGACGATGCACGCGTTCGCGACAATCGCCTGCGTTTGCTCGGAGAAATCGCAGACACCGTCAACGATATTGCGCACTTCCACCAGCTTGGGACAAAGTTGCAGCGCCGTGACACTTCTGTATCCGTTTGACGCAGAGCTGGACCCCGACGTCCGCCTGCAGCTCCTCGGAAAGAAGGCGGCCGGCCTCAACGAGATGACTGCGCTCGGGATCCCCGTCCCCCCGGGGTTCACGATCACGACCGAAGTGGGTAGGGAGTACCGAATGAGCGGGACGCTTCCCGATGGCCTCGAGGCGGCCGTCGCGTCCGCGCTCCAAAGCGTCGAGAATCACCTTGGCAGACGCTTTGGTGACGCGACGCGACCACTGCTCCTTTCGATTCGCTCCGGGGCCGAGGTCTCGATGCCAGGGATGATGGACACCGTTCTAAACATCGGCCTCGACGAGCACACGCTCCAGGGACTCGCGGCGGAGCGCGGGGATGAACGCTTCGCACTCGATGCCTACCGGCGCTTGTTGCAGATGTACGGTTCAGTCGTACGCGGCATCGGGGCAGACCGGTTCCAGAACCTGCTGAGCGAGCTCAAGCACGACCTCGGAAGCCCCCGGATGCTCGATTCCGAGCTACCCGTGCATGCCCTCGAAGGGCTGGTCGCCTCCTACCTCTCCGTGATCGAGCAGGCCTCGGGTACGCAGTTCCCGCAATCCGTCGAAACTCAACTCTGGGACTCCATCTGCGCCGTATTCGCCTCCTGGGAGAACCCCCGCGCCGTTCGATACCGGCGCATGCAGGGGATCGACGACGCCATCGGTACCGCATGCACGGTGCAGGCGATGGTCTTTGGCAACACGGGGCCACGAAGCGGTTCGGGGGTGGCGTTCACCCGCAACCCGTCGAGCGGGGAGCCGCAGCTCTACGGCGAATTTCTACCAAACGCGCAGGGCGAGGACGTGGTCGCCGGCATTCGAACCCCTGTGGCGCTCACCGCGAGCGCGTCGGTGCCCGGCAAAGAGTCGTCGAGCCTCGAAGCTTCACTCCCAGAGGCCTTCGATTCGATTTCGACGTATTGCTCATCGCTCGAAACCCACTTCGGCGACATGCAGGACATCGAGTTCACCATTGAAGATGGTCAGCCGTATTTGCTGCAAACGCGCGCGGCGAAACGAACAGCCCACGCTGCCGTCCGGGTCGCAGTCGACATGGTGAGGGAAGGGGTGCTCAGCCGGAACGAGGCCTTGCTCCGGGTGGATGCGCGTTCGCTCGAACAGCTGCTCCAGGCCCGACTTCCAGGCGCAACCGAACTGAGCTCTCGGGGAATCGAACCGCTCGCCGTGGGCCTGCCCGCAGGCCCGGGGGCGGCATCCGGCCGCATCGTGTTCGATGCGGACGACGCCGTGCGCTGGACCTCTGAGGGCCAGGAAGTGATCCTGATTCGCCAGGAAACCAGCGCCGAAGACATCCACGGGATGAAGGCCGCCAAGGGCGTCGTCACCGCAGCAGGGGGGATGACCTCTCACGCCGCGGTTGTCGCGCGCGGGCTTGGCAAGTGTTGTGTGGTGGGCTGCGGAGGGCTTCGAATCAACCTTCGGGATCGAACCGTGAGCCTGGATGGCCTCGACTCCGGCGAACCGCTGCGCGAAGGCGACATGCTCACGCTCGATGGTTCGACCGGCAGGGTCTTCGTCGGCGCGCTCGACCTCGAGGCGTCCAGCAGCGTCCAGGAGCTGGGCGAGCTGATGGGCTGGGCCGACGAGGTACGCCGGATGCGCGTGTACGCCGAAGCCGACACCCCACAAGCAGCCCGCGCGGCGCTCAGCTACGGCGCCGAAGGGGTCGGCCTGTGCCGGACGGAGCGCATGTTCTTCGCCAAGGATCGTTTGTTTGCGATGCAGTGCGCACTGCTCGCAGTCGAGAACACGCAGCGGAGGGAGTGGCTCTACGAGCTCGAGCGTGCACAGCGAGCGGACTTCGTCGAGATTTTCCTCGCGATGAACGGGCGACCAGTCACGATTCGCTTGCTCGACCGGGCACTCGAAGAATTTCTTCCGCATGATGAGCAGTCGCTACAGGCGATCGCCGACTCGCTCGACATCGAGCTCGAGGAAGCAACCAAGGCGGCCGCTCGACATCGAGAGTCGAATCCGGCGTTCGGACACCGCGGTGTGCGCGCAGGGCTCACCGTCCCGGGTCTTTATGACATGCAGCTTCGTGCGATGCTCTTCGCCGCACGCGACTGCGTGGAGCGGGGGTTTGCGGTCGACCTCGAGGTTCTGATTCCGATGATCGCGTTCACGTCGGAGGTCGAAGCGGTGCGCGCGGCCGTCGACCGCGCGCACCGAGAGGTCTTCACCGCGTCGACCGGCGCGTTCCAATGCCGCCTTGGCGCGATGATCGAGCTGCCGCGCGCCTGCCTGATCGCCGCGGAGCTTGCGGAGCACGTTCACTTCTTCTCTTTCGGGGGGAACGACCTGACGCAGACCGCGCTCGGGATCAGCCGGGACGACGCCGTCCGGTTCCTTCCCGCCTACCGAAACGAGCTCGGCCTGATCGGGGGCGACCCGTTCACTCACCTCGACGAGAAAGTCGCGGAGTTCATCCAAATTGCTCTCGAGCGGGCCAGGGCCGTCCGTCCGGACCTCCGGGCTGGCCTCTGCGGGGACCAAGGCGGCAGCCCGACCTCCATCGAAATTTGCGAGAAGCTCGGGCTCGACTTCGTATCCGCCCCTCTTTCCCAGCTCCCCGGAGCCCGTTTGGCAGCCGCGCAGGCCCGCCTCCGGTAAAAATTCCGCTTAATCTCCGGTTTCCGGTCCCTGAGGGCTTGATGAAAAGGCCTGCCCGTGTTGGAATGAACAGGACTGGAATATTATGGCATAAGTGTATGGGTGACAGCACGAGAACCATAGCGGGTCCGATTGGGGCCCTGAGCGCTTCGGGGCCGAAACGAGTGGCCGAATGGCTGCTCGGTCAGACGATCGACCAGCGCTACCGCGTCGACTCTTTGCTGGGCGAAGGGGGCATGGGCCTGGTGTACCGGGTCACCCATACGCGGTTGAACAAACCACTCGCGATGAAGGTCCTTCGCCAGGAAAACACTCACGACCCGGAGGTCTTGGCGAGGTTCCGGCGCGAAGCCGAGAGCGCCTCGAACATCGGGAACCAGCACATCATCGACGTCAGCGACTTCGGCGAGCTGACCGACGGTTCGACCTATTTCATCATGGAGTTTCTCGATGGGCTCGACCTCATCGATGCGATCGACAGCGTCGATCGCATGCCTGAGGAGCGTGCGCTTCACATCGCGATTCAGGTTTGCCGCGCGCTCGGTGCAGCCCACGACGCCGGAATCACCCATCGCGATCTCAAACCGGAAAATATCTTCCTCATTCATCGCGACGACGAGGAAGATTTCGTCAAGGTCCTCGATTTCGGCATCGCAAAGGTCGGCCACGGTCCCAACCGGCTCACCCGAGCTGGCGAGGTTCTCGGGACACCGCACTACATGTCGCCCGAGCAGTGTGAAGGCGAGGGCGTGGATCATCGAACCGACATCTACGCCCTTGGCGTCTTGCTGTACGAGATGGTGACGGGCCACGTTCCGCACGACGCCGACACGATGATGGGCATCCTTACAAAGCACATGTACGAGGAACCGATACCACCGAGGGTGCGGGTTCCCCACTGTTCCGAAGAGCTGGAGACCTTGGTGATGCGCTGCCTCGAAAAGCAGCCGGAGCGTCGCTATCAAACGATGCACGAGGTGTTGAGCGACCTCGAGCTCATCAGGGCGGGCCTCCAACCGGTTGGACCCGACACCTGGACGCTTCCGCCAACTCGGCCGCCTCGTCCCTGGCGCCGCGGTGCATCTTCGGTCTACGTCGGCGGCCTTGCGATCGCACTGCTGGCGATGGTCGTGACAATCGCCGTGGGAGCGCTCCGGACGCCTGAGCCGGAGGCGACGCAGGCCGGAACGCTTCAAGCTGTACCTGAGCTGGACACCTCGGCCGCGGGCGGGACCCAACCGACGCCGCTGCTCCCGCCACCGCTGCTCTCTCCATTAGTGGGCGAGGATGCGAGCCCGGAGCCAGACGGAGCGCAGGCACTCGCCGCGACTTCCGATGCGGGCTCGGCCGAGGCCCAAAAGACGAGCCGCAAGCCTGTCCGTCGTAAACCGCGACCGAGGCCCAAACCGGCGCCCGAGCGGGATCGCTCCATCCTCGATCCGTGGAACTGAGCGCCGCCGCTGCCAGTTGCCCCGGCTAGGGTGAACGGCTAGGGTGCCGCCGCATGCGGTCGCGATTCGGCTCATGGAGCGGCGTGATCGGGTTCGCTCTGGGGTTCTTGCTTATGTTTGGAGCGGTCTCGACCGGCTGTGGCAGGACAACCGGCGAGGATCTGCCCGCCGGCTTGATGTCCTTCCCCATCGCGATCGAGCTCTCGGTCGATGAAGATGCGGAGGGGAAACCCAAGTACCTCTACGTCGCGAGCTCGAATTTCGCGCTGCAGTGGAACTCTGGGAATGTCCAATCCTACGACCTCGATAAGGTGCTCGAGGCGATCCAGACGGGCTGCATCGGTGCCGGTGTCGCGAACGCCTGCTTGGAGGCCGGCTTCGAAGGCAACATCAACGAGCCGGCGTGCGTTTGCGACCCGGTCAACGACGACGACTGCACGGCCATTCCGCCGGACCGCTGCTCGGTCGTTCCCGCCAATCTCCGATTCCGCGACCCTGGGGCGGCGCTGAGGCTCATCCCCGTCGACGCGCTGATCCGAGGCGAGGTGTCGATCGGCTCTTTCTCGGACGGAATGGGGCTTTCGACCGACGGCAGGCGCATCTACGTTCCTGTGCGAAGCGATGCCAACTTGACCTTCATCGATGTGGATGAGGAAGGGCAGCTCAGCTGTGGCGGCGCGTTCGGCCAGCCGCACACCTGCTCGAGCACCTATCGGACGGGAAGCGCGGAGCTGGTGAATCCGACGGTCGATCTCAGCCTGCCCGCGGACCCGGTCGATGTCTACGTCGGCGACCTGGCAGCGGACTTTGCGACCGAACCGGATGATCCGGCGTTCCGTGGAGATTACATCCTGATGGCGCACCGCGAGGGCCGGGCCAGCATGTTCTTCGACCAGTTCCGCCCCGGCGGCCCCGAGCCTCAGAAACGCCCCCGCCTCGCGGCAACGGTCGACAATCTGGCGCCCGAGCAGGTGACCATTACCTATGAGCCCGGCGCCAAGCGAGCCTGGATCCCCAGCGCCGAAGTCCCAGCGATCATCCGCCTCGGCATCGGCATCGACGGGGACCCGACGCAAAGCTATCTATTCGACGCTGGCACGCTCTTCGTATCCGGGCTCGATAGCGGCCGGAGCAATCGGGATATCCGATTCGATCCACGCCCGGGGCGAAACCTCGCCTACATCGTCTCGCGGTCGCCGGAGGCCCTGATCGTTGCCCGAAGCGATGTCGCGGGTGGGGACCTGAGCATGGTCGCTCAAATTCCGACCTGCGGGGATCCTTCGCGCGTCCAAATCGCCGAGGTCCCGGCGCGGAGCGACACCGTGGTCCTCGCCTTCGTGAGCTGCTTCCTATCGCGCAACGTCCAAGTGATCGACACCGATTTGTTTCAGGGGCTCACTACCTTGACCAACATCAGCGGCGCCTTCGAGTTCGTGATCGATGCGCCGCGCCGTCTCATGTACTTCGCCGACTTCAGCACCTCGGTGATTCGCGTGGCCGACCTTCAGCCCATCATCGACTGTCTGGAGTCCACGAGCGCCGATGAGGCCAAAGAGTGCGCGCCGAAGCTCATCGGTCTGGTCGGCCTGCCACAACCGGTATCGGAGCTGCCCCGATGACGCGTGTTCTCGTGATTACGCTTGCGGCCTGCGCGCTCCTCCTCTCGTCCTGCAGAAACAACGCGAACAACGTCGTCCTCGCGTCCTTGAATCGCTCGGCCAAGCTTCAGTTTCTGTGCGCCGACCTCGAGCTGATCGGCGGCAACCAGTACACCGTCAAAGCGCTGCTGCCCGCCGCCCTTTGCGACGGGGAGACCGTCGTAGCTCCAGAAATCGAACCTCAGTTCCTCGGCGCGGTGACCCAGATCGAGCGTGGAGAGGTCGCAGTCGTCAACTTCACACGAGCGTTCATCTTCAACACGAGCCGCACGATACCCGGCGTGACGGCGGTCACGGTGGACGAGCAACCCACGGGCATCCAAATCTCGCCGTTCCAGCCGGACTACACGTTCGTGACCGGCTTCAGCGCGAAAAGCCTTCAGGCCGTGCCGACCGAGGCTCTCCTCACGGGGAGCGCGAACCTCCCGACGCCCGAGCCGCAGCGCTTCGACGCAGGCCCGACCGATCTCGCTTTGCACGAAAGCGCGCAAAGCGCTCTGATCATGAACGACGACGGCCAGGTCATCGGCGCTGAATCGAGCGTCGATTACCGCTACCTCTATGCGGCGCTCCCGGAGCTCGCTCAGGTGGCTCAGGTCCAAGTGACGATCGACCCCGTCTCCGGTGTGCAGGCTTTTGGCGAGCCCGTACTGTTGCCACTCGACATCATGGGCTGCCCGGTCAGCCAAGTCCCGCCACCGGACTCCGACGGCAACGACTACAATCGAATTTGCCCGCAGGACTTCATGGACCGTAACGACCCGGCGGCTCGGGTCATCAAGACCGTCACCACGACGCAACCCTGCTCAGAGGGTCCGTCCACGGGCCCGCGCCCCGTCGCGCTGACCATCGATCGCGGCGTCGAGCAGGGAAGCGCTTCGCAGGCGGGCACGGGCGACGATACCGACGACGTCTTGCTCGTGGCGGACGCCAATCAGCCGTTGATCCATCGCTTCGCGCTCGGCCCAGGCGGCGCGATGCGCTTGGATCCGATCATCACCGGAACCCCGACTTCTGAAATCGACGTGACCCCGTTCATGCCGGCCAGCTCTGCACGCGACGACCAAGCAGCGACCCAACGTTACCTCTACGCCGTGAGCGCCATCGACAGCAGCCTCCTGGTGGTCAACTACACCGAGGACCCCGAGGGCACGGCTGAGGCAGACAAGACCTTTGGCGCCGTGCTTCCGGTCCTTGCCGGAGTCTCGGCGCGGGCGAACGAAGAGAACGTCGAATCCCGCGATCGCGTTCGTTTCGCGTTTTCAAACGTCCGCGCGATCGAAGTCGTCTCGCCGTCTTACCAGCTCGAGGATGACGCGAACGGGACCGGCATGCAGGTCCCCGAAAACGCCATCTGCGACCCGACGGATGGGAACGCGTTCGCCCTGGCCCAGAGCGCGACCAACATGCGCGGCGTCTTTTTGGCCGTGAGCCTGTCGGACGGCACGATGTTTTTCCTCGACGTCTACGATCTGAATGCGCCATGCAGAGGCGGGTCGATTCCCACCGCCTGCACGCTTGCGGAAACGGGCCCGGACCGGCTCGCGAGCATCCGGCGGCATCGGGAGCGATTCCGATTCACGCCCGCTACGGCCACAGTCGTCACGATCGACGGCAGCCCCTCGTTTCAGTTCAATTCGGCGCCCGGGAGACTGGACGAAACGAATGGGGAGGCGCAGAGCTCCGACGGCCCGAAGCTCGAGTTCATCAACTGCCCGCCCACGACGAGCATCGACGCCGAAGGCACGACACGCGTCGGTTCATCGATGATCAACGTCTTCGGCCTTCCCTCTGCTGAACTGATCTGCGCATCGTCGCAGGTTTGGAGCAGCTTCTCGCAAGGCTGGGATGCACGTTGGGAAGGTTTGATCCCCAACTCCGAGGGGGGGCTCGGGCTCTTTGCGGACGAGAATCTCGACGGCGCCGAGCAGGGCAACTGGTTCCAGGCGAGCGACGTGCCCCTGTGCCGCGTCGGCGTGCTGGGCGCACAGCCGGCGGACGCCGCGCTGGTCGAATCCTATGTTGGAGACCGGCTCGTCATCACGGGCGACCTGCCGCCGAGCACCCGCGGCGATCCCGATTGCCAGGACTTCCAAGACTTGATGGACGACCTCGACGATAGGCAGGTTTGGTTCCCCATCCTCCGGGCCTTCAACCATGAGCTCGAGATCGGGGAGTCAAAAAATGCCAGCAGGTACACCCTCGCCGAGGTCCGGGCCTGCTTCCCTGAGTTCACCCAGTATCAAATTCACACACAGGCTGCGTACACCGTGACCGGGACCGCATCGGGCTTCATCAACCGGGTCATTCCCGGCGAGGACGAACAGTGCATCCTAGACCCGAGTCGACCGGTCGATCTACCGACGGTCGACGACAATTTCGTGGATGTGGACACCTATCTCGCGGGGCGTGCCTTCGCGAGCAAACAGTACATCAATCCGCTGGTGAGCTTTCAGATCGGCCCATTTCCACCCGACGCGGGCGATCCAATCCCGGACGCCACCGTTCTGAATTTCAACATCAGCAATCAGTTCGGGAGGCTGGTCCTCGACACCGGCGCAGGTCGCATTTCGCTCCCCTCCTCGATGCTGTTTGCCCCCCAGCAAGACGAGCTCTACTTCGTGGACTTGGAAGCCGGGGTCCGGCGCATCGTCTTTTCTCCGCTTAACATCGTCCAGACTTTTGAGTAGACCCGGTTCATGGGGGTAGCTGGGACGGCGCGAAAGAAAGACCACAGCCCGGTCATGCGTCAGTTTCTGCGCGCCAAGGGGCAGCACCCCGATGCGATCGTCTTCTTTAGGCTCGGGGACTTCTACGAAATGTTTTACGAAGACGCGGTCCGGGCCGCGGGCATCCTCGACATCGCGCTGACCTCCCGGGGGACCGACCCTGACGGCAACAAGATCCCCATGGCCGGCGTGCCGCACCACGCCGCCGCCGGATACCTCGCAGGATTGCTCCGACACGGGGAGAAGGTGGCGATTTGCGAACAGATGGCCGAGCCTTCGAGCGCTCGTGGCGTCGTGCCGCGCGAAGTGGTTCGGGTGGTCACGCCGGGCCTCTGCCTCGAGCCCGACGCCCTCGACGCGCGGGCGGAAAACTTCCTGGTCGCCGCGACGCGGGACGGAGGCGTGGCGGCGCTCGAGCTGTCGACCGGCACGCTCAGAGCCTGCGTCGTCGAGCTCGGCCCGCTTTGGGTGGGCGAGCTCGTGCGCCTCGATCCCGCCGAAGTGCTCCTCGAAGCAGGGGCTTCCGAGCTCGAAGCGCTCTGCAAACAGTGTCTGCCCAAGTCGGCGATTCGATGCGTGCAGCTCGGGCCTGACGCCGAGCGCTTGGATGGATGGCTGAGCGCCGAGCAGGCCGCCGAGCTTTCGAGCGAAGCGCCCGCGGCCCGGGCGGCGTCCCTGGTGCTCGACTACGCGAAGAAGCACAAGGCCGATTCACCGGTCCACACGGCCACGCTATACGCAACAGGCGACCGCCTGGTCCTCGACGATGCGGCGGTCCGCAATTTGGAGCTCGTACGCACCCTGGACGGCGAGCGTCGGGGCTCCCTTCTTCATCTGCTCGACGAAACCAAGACGGCGATGGGCGCACGGGCGCTTCGGTCGCGGCTGCTCGAACCGCTGACCGACATCGAGCGCATCCGGCGGCGCCATGATGCGGTGGAGCTCTTTTTCGCCGATGCCCGCAGCCGCGATCAGGCCAGGGCGCGACTCTCGGAAATCGGTGACATCGAGCGGCTGGCGGTGCGCACTGCGGTCGGCCTGGCGACGCCGCGAGACCTGGGCGTGATTCGAAACGGCCTCTCCAGCGCCGCGGCGCTCCACCGAGAGCTTTCTGCGCGCCCCGGCAGCGCGCTCGATGACTCGATGGCGTCGCTCGAAGGGGTAGACCTTTGCGCGGACGTTCTCGCCCTCCTGCAGGCTGCCTTGGTCGACGAGCCTCCGGCGATTGAAAGGCAGGGCGGCATTTTCGCCGACGGTCACCTCGAGGAGCTCGACGAGCTTCGAAAACTGTCGACGACGGCCAAAGACATCGTCCTCGACCTCGAACGCCGCGAACGAAAACGCACCGGCGTCGGTTCACTCAAAATCAAGTTCACCCGGGTCTTCGGGTACTACATCGAGATCACCAAATCCAAGCTCGACGCCGTCCCCGACGACTACGTGCGCAAGCAGACCATCGCGAACGGCGAGCGATTCATCACGGCCGAGCTCGCAGAGCTTCAAGACCGCATCCTGCACGCCGACGAACGGTCCCGCGCGCTCGAGTCGGCGGCGTTCCTGGACCTGCGCAAAGCGATTGGCGAGGAGGCGCCGCGTCTTCACCGGCTGGCCCGAGTCATCGCGTCCATCGACACGAGCGCCGCGCTGGCCGAAGTCGCACACCGTCGCGGATATGTCCGTCCCGACATCGACTCCGGCCGAACGCTCTTCCTCGAAGACAGCCGCCACCCCACCGTCGAATGCTACGCGGCCAAGGACGGCTTCGTACCCAATACGATCGAGCTGAACCCCGCGGCCACGAGCTTGATGCTGCTGACGGGGCCGAACATGTCAGGGAAGTCGACCGCCATGCGTCAAGCCGCGCTGGCGGTGATCATGGCCCAGGCGGGGGGGTTCGTCGCCGCCAAGAGCGCCCGGATTGGCATCGTCGATCGCGTCTACACGCGGGTCGGGGCGAGCGATCACCTCGCTCGCGGTCAGAGCACCTTCATGGTCGAGATGATGGAAGCGTCCGCCATTTTGCGCGGCGCGACGGAGCGATCGTTCGTGATTCTTGACGAAATCGGGCGCGGTACGAGCACCTACGACGGGCTTGCGATCGCCTGGGCGGTGGCCGAGCACCTTCACGACGCAACGCGTTGCCGTACGATCTTTGCGACCCACTATCACGAGCTTTGCGAGCTTGCCGATCGCCTCGAGAGGGCAGCCAACTACAACGTCGCGGCAAAAGAGCACGAGGACAGCATGGTTCTGCTCCATCAGCTCGTCCCCGGCGGCTCGAATCGAAGCTATGGCCTGGCGGTTGCTAGGCTCGCAGGCGTTCCCCCGGTCGTGTTGGCCCGGGCGAAAGCGAAGCTGAAGGAGCTCGAGGCGCGAGCCGAGGCCAGCACCGCACCTCAGATGCCGTTGTTCGATCCGGCGCCGCCACCTCGGTCCGAAGTCGAAGCTACCTTGGAAGCGCTCGACATTGAACGCATGACCCCGGTCGATGCACTGGTGACACTGGCTCGCCTCCGCGACCTTGCGCGTCGGGACGGCGCGTAGCGAAGCGCCGCGGACGGTATACCTGCGGTGAAGGGGCTGTTACCATCGTCGCTATGGACGATCGTCTGGGCCGGATCACCGCAGCGCTCGAAGAGGCGGACCGGCAGCTGGTGAGCGCTCTCAATGCGCGGGCGCGGGCAATACGCGAGTACACTGCGCTCCGCGAAGACGCCGGAAATGAGCCGCTACGGCTGCCCAAAAAGGCGACGGTCATCAACAGCGCGCGTGCGCTTGCGGAGGAGTTCCCGGAGTCCAGCATCGAGCCCGTGTTTCGAGAAGTTCTATCGGCGTGCACCGAGCTGATCACACCCGACGTCGTTGCGTACTTCGGCACGCCTGGGGACCTCGCGCATGCCGCCGCCCGCGACTACTTCGGGCACTCGCCGAGCTTTCGCCCGACCGAGACGGTCTCCGCGGTTCTCGAGGCGGTGCTGCACGGCCACGCGACGTTTGGCGTCGTCCCACTCGAAACGTCCACCGACGGGGCGATTACCGCGACGCTCAAGGGCCTGGTGGACACCGACGCCAAGCTCTGCGCGGAGCGCGTCGCGCCGCTTCGCTACCAGCTGCTGTCGCAGTCCGGCGACGCGGCTCAGGTGATCAAGATCTACGGCTCGGCGCCAGCCATCGCAGCCTGCGAGCGGCAGCTGCGCTCACGCTACCCGGACGCGATCCTCGTCGACGTGCAGTCCGGCGAGGCCGCAGCGCTCTTTGCCAGCGGCGATGACCAATCCGCAGCGCTCGGCTCCCCGCTTCTCAAAGAGCTCCACGGCCTCGAGCTCATCGAGGACCGGCTCGAAGACGACTCCAACGTGATCACGCGCTTCGGCATCGTGGGCAATCGCCTTCCCTCCCGTACCGGCAAAGACCGCACCTTCGTCGCCGTGGCGCCCGGTGACGAACCTGGCGCGCTCCACCGGGCTCTGAAGCCCCTGGCCGACCGCGAAATCAACCTCACCCGTATCGAGTCGCGCTCCTCGACCGGTACCCAGTGGCGACACGTGTTCTTCCTCGAGATGGACGGTCACATCACCGACCGCGCGATCCTCACCGCGGTCGAGGAGCTGCGCCGCATCTCCCGTTATGCCAAGGTCATCGGAAGCTACCCTCGATTGAGCTGACCGAACCACATGAGCGACCTCGCGGCACCCCACATCCTCGCGCTGACGGCGTACGAGCCCGGCAAACCCGAAGACGAGCTCCGGCGAGAGCTCGCGATCGACGACGTCGTGAAGCTCGCTTCGAACGAGAACCCCTACGGTCCGTCGCCGAAGGCCCTCGAGGCGCTGCGCGACGGCGGCTTGCAGCTCGAGCGTTACCCAGACCCCAGAGGCTACGCGCTCCGTGAGGCGCTTGCCGCCCATCACGGCGTACCTTCGGAACAGCTCTGTCTCGGGAACGGCTCGAACGAGCTCATCGACTTGATCTGCCGCGTCGTTGCGAGCCGCGGCGATCACGCGGTCTTCGGGCACCCCTCGTTTCCCTGCTATCGAATCGGATCGGTCGCCCAGGAGCTGCGCTTCACCGCCGTGCCGCTTCGCGACGACCTCCACTGGAACGTCGACGATCTACTCGGCGCGGTGACCCCCGAAACCAAGCTTCTCTTCGTCTCGAACCCGAACAACCCGACCGGCAGCTACATCGCCAAGCAAGAGCTCGAGCGGCTCCTGCGTTCGCTGCCGAAGCGCGTCCTCGCGGTCGTCGACGAAGCCTATGTCGAGTACGCGGATGCGGACGACTTCGCCGCGGCAACCGAGCTGCGCGACACGCGCGACCGGCTGGCGATTCTTCGAACCTTCTCGAAAGCCTATGGGCTCGCTGCGCTCCGCGTCGGCTACGTGCTTGGAACGACGGAGCTCGTGTTCGATCTCAACCGTCTGCGCGCCCCGTTCAACGTCGGCAAGCTGGGCCAGGTCGCCGCCACCGCCGCTCTCGGCGACCAGCCGCATGTGCGCACGAGCGTCGAAGCCACGATTCGCGACCGCCGCAGGCTCGGCGAATCGCTGGAAGCAGCCGGCCACCGCGTCGCGCCAAGTCAGGGTAATTTCGTCTTGGTCAACGTCCAAAAGGCGGGCAGGGCGGTCTACGAAGACCTGCTCCGCGAAGGGGTGATCGTGCGCGCCATGGGCCCGCCACTTCAATCCTGGATCCGCGTCACCGTGGGCAAGCCCGAGGAGAACGAGCGCTTTCTCCATTCGCTCGAGCGCGTGCTAAAGGGGTCGCGTGTCTAGTCACGCGTCGAGCGGAGTCAAAAAGCGCTATCGCGTCCGCCGTTCGGGGCCGCTTCGCGGCAGCGTACAGGTGCCTGGCGACAAGTCGATCGGCCATCGCAGCCTCATCTTCGGCGCCTTGGGCCGCGGCCGGTCGCGCATCAAAGGCCTGTCCGAAGGTCTGGACAACGCGGCCACACGCCAGGCGTTCCGCTCGATGGGCGTTGCCGTCGAAAGCACGAACGAAGCCACCACGGTGGATGGCGTCGGACTCCACGGACTTCGAATGCCCGGCGACGTGATCGACTGCGGCAACTCGGGCACGACGATGCGGCTGCTGGCCGGCGTCTTGAGCGGCCAGCGTT
>CAMYMX010000012.1 GCA_947259605.1 uncultured Polyangiaceae bacterium
CGTGCCGGGTCGCTACACGTCCCCTCGCCGTGCGCGCCAGCAGCCCCTTCTGAAGAAGATAGGGCTCGTAGACGTCTTCGAGCGTATCGCGCGGCTCGCTCAACGCGGCCGCCAGAGTCTCGATGCCGACTGGGCCGCCATCGTAGTGATCGATGATTACGGTCAGATAGCGGCGGTCCATCTGGTCGAGGCCGGCCGCGTCCACATCGAGCCGCTCGAGCGCTTCGCGGGCGGACTCCGCATCGACCTTCCCGTCAGACAAAACCTCGGCGAAGTCACGCGAACGACGCAACAGTCGGTTGGCGATCCGAGGCGTGCCACGCGAACGCCGAGCAAGCTCCTGCGCAGCTTCTGCGCTGATCGCGAGTGCGAGCAAACGCGCGCTTCGCTCGATGATCGAGCGCAGGGCATCTTCGGGGTAGTAGTCGAGGCGCGCGACGTATCCGAAGCGCGATCGCATCGGGTTGGTGAGAAGGCCCGTTCGCGTCGTAGCCCCGACCAGAGTGAACGGATTCAACGGAAGCTGCAGCGTCTGCGCATACGGCCCGTCACCGTTGACGATGTCGATACGGAAGTCTTCCACCGCGGTGTAGAGGTTCTCTTCGACGGTCGCGTTCAGGCGATGGATCTCATCGATGAAGAGCACGTCGTTAGGCTCGAGCTTGGTGAGAAGCGCAGCGAGCTGGCCCTTGTGCTCGATGGCCGGGCCGGAGGCGGAGTGAAGCGTAACACCGCGTTCACCGGCCAAAATCAGGGCCAGAGTGGTCTTGCCAAGCCCAGGCGGACCGCAGAACAAGGTGTGGTCGACCGGCTCGCCGCGTCGCCGCGCTGCCTCGACGAAGATCCGGAGGTTGTCTTTGATCCGCTCTTGGCCGACGAAGTCGTCGAACTGCGACGGGCGAAGGCTTCGGTCGAACACGCGGTCCTCCGTCTGCTCCTCGATGCCGAGGTTCTGGTTCGCTCTGGCTTCCATTTCACTCATGACAAGGCCGACAGCGCCGCGCGCAACAGTCCTTCGACGTTCTCGTCGCTCGAAGCGCTCATCGCGCCACCGACCGCGGCCTCTGCCTCGCTTCGTTTGTATCCCAATTGCACCAAGGCACCAACGACCGTGTCACCCGCCGAGTCCGCTGGGCCCGGAACCGCCCGAAGCCGAACACCGGTCTTGTCGCTCCCGGCGAAGTCGAGTTTCCCCTGCAGGTCGAGAAGGATGCGTTCGACCGTCCTCTTTCCGACGCCGCTGATCCCTTTGAAGGCAGCCTTATCTTGTCGCGCAATCGCATCTCGGAGCTCGCTCGCGTTCATGACGCCGACGATCGCAAGCGCGAGCTTGGGGCCGATGCTGCTCACTTTGAGAAGGGCCCGAAACGCGGCGCGGTCTTCTGTCGTGGCGAAGCCGAAGAGCGTCATCGCGTCCTCACGGACGTGCGTGTGAATTTGAAGCGTGACCGCCTGACCCGGCTCCGAGCCAAGCCGCCCGGCTGTGCCAGCCGGCAAGAACACCTCGTATCCGACGCCGTGGACGTCGACGACGACCGACCCATCCGCCTCTCGATGCTCGATCGTACCGCTTAGTCTGCCGATCACGGGGCGAGCCTAGCAGGTTACTGAACAGGTGTGTGCATTTCCAGCGGCTCGGCGTTCAGCGCTCGGGTCCAGCGCCCGGCGCTAGCGGCCGAGCGCCTTGGATCGACTCGCTTGGATGTGCGTAATCGCTACGGCTAGGGCGTCGGCCGCGTCTTCCTCGAGGGGCGCCTTGAGTCCAAGGAGCACTGCGATCAGCCGTGCGACCTGCGTCTTGTCAGCCGCGCCACCTCCGACGACGGTGCGCTTCACGACCGCCGGTGCGTACTCGTGGACTTCGAGCCCCGATTGCGCGGCAACCAGCAAAGCTACGCCGCGCGCGTGGCCGAGCTTCAACGCCGCGTTCGGGTATTTCGCGAAGAAGATCTCCTCCACGGCACATGCTTCGGGCCTGTGCTCGCGGATGACTTGCTCGAGGCCCTGGTGAATCAGGTGCAAACGCTCCGCGAGCGGTAGCTTTTCAGGGACACGGATCGTTTCAGCGCCGACGTGACGGAGCCTCGTTCCCTCGAGCTGCACGACACCCCAGCCCGTGCGCCGGCTTCCGGGGTCGATGCCGAGGATGCGCATGTCCCTGTCACGCCATTTCGGCGAGCGCTTGCTCGCTGAGCTCGAAGTCGGAAAACACGTTTTGCACGTCGTCATGGTCGTCGAGCGCCTCGAACAGCTGCATTAGCTTCTCAGCATCGCGGCCTTCGACGACCTTTGGATTGTTGGGTATGTACTCGAGCGCCGCTTCCCGTACCGTGATTCCTGAACTCGAAATTGCATCGCGCACCACGTCGAGATCGTTGCGCGGGGTGGTGATGACCCATTCATCTCCAACCAGCTCCATGTTTTCCGCGCCACCGCCCACGGCCGCCTCGAACAGCTGCTCTTCGCTCGCTGCCTGCTTGTCGACTCGGACGATGCCCTGCTGCTCAAAAGCCCAAAGGGCCGACCCGCTGCTGCTGATCTGTCCGTGGTTCTTGTCGAAAAGCTTTCGCACCTCGGCAATGGTCCGATTGCGGTTGTCGGTCACCACCTCGCAGATGAACAGCGTGCCATCGGGGCCAACTCCTTCGTAAACGAGCTCTTCGTACTGAACGCCTTCGAGCTCGCCGGTCCCCTTCTTGATCGCACGGGTCACGTTGTCGGCCGGCATGTTAACGCCGCGCGCGAGATCGATCGCACGCCTCAGCCGCGCGTTGCCATCGGGATCGCCACCGCCCGAGCGCGCGGCGATGGTGATCTCTTTGATGGCTTTGGTGAACAATTTCCCCCGCTTGGCGTCCTGCGCACCCTTGCGCCGCTTGATCGTCGACCATTTGCTGTGGCCACTCATACCGTCCCCTTATTCAATGAAATTGACCGGGTTTCAAGCCAATCCTGGCGATGAATAAGCCTCCGTCCCGCGCGTCGAACCTCTCATGAAACGCATTGGGATTCTCATTATCGCACTACTCGGAGTCGCCGGCTGTGACAGGGACTCCCGCTATTTCTGTATCGCCGACGGGCCCCTGAGCGAGCGCGGTTGTTTTCTGTGCCAGGGGGACGAATGCGACCTGCAACCCGCGCCGCAGCGAGATTTCTGCGAGGCCGACACCGACTGCGCGGTCGGTGAGCTTTGCACGACGCTTGGCTGCGCCAGCGAATGCCAAGAAGCGTACGACTGCCCAATTGGCACGACTTGCGCGGACAACGGCCTCTGCCTGAATCCGCTCGAAGAGGAACCCGACCCGCCTCCATTCAGCTGTCAATTCAATTTCGAGTGTGGAGACGAACGCATTTGCATCGATGGCGAATGCCTCATCACATGTCTCGACAGTCCGTGCCCCGAAACCCAGCAATGCGTCGCCGGGGCGTGCCGACCTTGCACCGATGAGAGTTGCCTCACGAATTGCAGCGACGACACGAACTGCGCCGAGTACGAGTACTGCAGCTCGTTCCAGTGCATCCCCGACACTCGCCCCGAGCAGTTCTGTCCCGAGAACGACTGTCAGCCCGGCCGCGTATGTGTTCGCGGGCAATGCCGCACGCCCTGCGAGACCGACGAACAGTGCGCGCGTATCGACACCACCATCCGCTTCTGCGCGCCAGTCGAGGAGCAGAACCTCTGCGTCAGAAGCAGCGAGGTGCTTGCCGAGTGTCAGCTCAACATCGACTGCGGGCTCGGCGAGGAATGCGTCGACGGCTCTTGTGCCGCGACCTCCACGTCGCCCTGACCGCGCACGAGCACTTCCTGCAGGCTGGCGAGGCCGACCCAGCTGAACCCTGCGCAAAACAGAAGCAGAAAGGGCACGCTCGCCCAGCTTTGGGTCGCGATTGCAGTCAGCAAGCTCGCGGTGCAGTAGAGCGCGAAGCCGAGCTCGACCGTGTTGTGCCAGGGCCAGCGGCCACGGTAGCCTTTCGCAGCCGATTCAGGTCTGCCATCGAGGGTGCCGCGCTTGGGAGTCCGTACGAACTCGACGTCCCGCCCGAACAAGCCTTCGATCGCCGCCCTCCCGTTGTTGATGGAAAGGCCGATGCCGAGCGCCATCATCACGGGCAGTCGTTTGATGGCTTCCCATCGACCGCCGTACAGATCGTGATGCGCCACGACGTAAAACGCCGCGACGGATCCACAGGTCGCCACGAACATGGGCACATCGAGCATCAGCAGCTCTGGGTGCTCCAACTGACGACGAATCAACATGTTTGGAAGCTGGAGCAACGCCAACACCAATAAGAACAGATACGCGAAGTTGTTGGTCAAGTGGAACATAGCTTCGGTCTTCACTTGGCGACTCACCGGGGCGCGCAGTATCGTGCCGACGAGCTTGCGCGCGGTTTGAACCGAGCCCTTCGCCCATCGATACTGCTGCCCTTTGAAGCTGTTCATCTCGGATGGCAGCTCTGCGGGCACGCTCAGCTGCGGCGCATAGACGAACTTCCAGCCCGCGAGCTGTGCACGGTAGCTGAGGTCCATGTCCTCGGTGATCGTATCGTGTTGCCAACCACCGGCGTCGATGATGGCTGACTTGCGCCACATGCCTGCGGTGCCGTTGAAGTTGAAGAAGCGCCCGGAGCGGTTGCGCGCGCTGTGCTCGATGACGAAGTGACCATCGAGGAGCATCGCCTGGCAGCGGGTGAGCAGCGACCGGTCTCGGTTCAGGTGGGCCCAGCGAGCCTGCACCATGCCGACGGCAGAGTCCGTGAAGAAGTCGATGAGCTCACGGACGATTTCTGGACCCGGCACGAAGTCCGCATCAAGAATTAGGATGAAGTCGCCTTTTGCAACCTCCATGCCGGCCTCGAGCGCTCCGGCCTTGTAACCGCGGCGGTCCTCACGATGGAGATAGACGACGTCCAGTCCCTGCGCTCTCAGTGCCTCGCACTGGGCACGAGCGATCAACGACGTCGCGTCGGTCGAATCGTCCAGAACCTGAATCTCGAGTCGGTCGGTCGGGTAGTCGATTCGAGACGCTGCGCCAATCAGGCGTTCCGCGACGAACATCTCGTTGAACATTGGCAACTGGACCGTGACCAGGGGCAGGTCCGCTTCGTCGAACCGTGCCGACGGCAGCGAGCGCTGACGACGGTGGCGGAGGTACGCGAGCAAAAGCGCGCTTCGGTGTAGGCCGTAGAGCGCCAGCACGCCGAGCGTGAAAAGGTAGAGAATGATGATCAAAGTCTGCAAGTTAGAATCCAAGGAAACGGGAGATGTACGGCGAGCTCAGTCCAAAGGCATCGCCGTGGCCGCTGCGATCTCGGCGCCAGCTCGCAGGCGCGATAGTGTCTTTTCTTTGCCCAGAACGTCCATGACCTCGAAGAGGCCCGGGCTTTTCGTGCGGCCGGTCAGCGCCACACGGGCTGGCTGCGCGACCAGTTTCATCGAGAGCTCGTTCTCCTCGAGCCAAGCTTTCACGGTTTGCTCGAGTGGTTCTTTTGCGAAGGGCTCCACTGCCTCGAGCAGGTCGGCCAGACCTCGAAGGTTTTTCGCGTAGGCCGGCGCGAGAAACTTCCGTTTCCCCTTTGCATCGAACTCGACGTTTCGAAAGAAGTACGTCACGGCATCGGCTACATCGATGAAGGTCTCCGCGCGTGGCCTCACGTAGGGGACCGTTTTCAAGAGGACCTGGTCGTCCGCAGCCACGTCGATGCCGATCCTAGCAAGGAACGGCGTCGCCCCGCGCGCGATCTCTTCATCGGAGAGCATTCGGAGATGCTCGGCCTGAACGTGTAGGAACTTCTTCGCGTCGTAGCGGCCGGCCGTCGAGCCGACGCGATCCCAGCTAAACTTTTCGATCAGCTCGTGTCGCGTGAAGATCTCCTGGTCGCCGTGTGACCAGCCTAGGCGCGCCAGGTAGTTGATCACCGCGTCAGGTAGGTAGCCCATGTCGCGGTATTCGAGCACGCCGACCGCCGCATGGCGTTTCGAAAGCTTCTCGCCATTGGGCGCGAGGACCATCGGCATGTGCGCGAACTTGGGAACGGCCGCGCCGAGCGCTTCGTAGAGCAGGATTTGAGGCGCGGTGTTGATCACGTGGTCGTCACCGCGCGCGACCAACGTCACCTCCATCGTCAGGTCGTCGACGACGCAGCCGAAATTGTAGAGCGGCATCCCATCGGGGCGCAGCAAGATCGAGTCTTGCAGGGTAGAGTTGAGAATCTCGATCTTCCCTTTGACCTCGTCGACCCAGCTCGTGACTCCTTCCTGAGGTGCACGGAAGCGGATCACGTGACGCGCGCTAGGCTCGGCGGGGGGGGCGCTCCGTTCGCGCCACGGGCTTTGGAAGCGGAAGCCATCCTTGGTGCCGCTCTTCTGATGGGCTTCGCGCGCGGTCGCGATTTCTTCCTTGGTCGCGTAGCAGCGATAGGCATGACCGGATTCGATCAGCTTCTCGGCGTACGCGGCGTAGATGTCGAGACGCCCGCTTTGCACATAGGGCCCATGGTCGCCTCCCACTTCGGGGCCCTCATCCCAGTCGAGGCCGAGCCAGCGCATCGATTCGAGAACGACTTGGATGCTCTCGTCGGTGCTGCGTTGGCGATCCGTATCTTCGATCCGGAGAATGAACGTGCCTTGGTTTCGTCGCGCCCAGAGCCAGCTGTAGAGCGCAGTCCGCACGCCGCCGATGTGCAAGTAGCCCGTGGGCGACGGGGCGAAGCGAACGCGAACTTCGGACATGGCGGAAGGGCTACCTGCCGCCCGTGACTCGGTCAAGCGAAGCGGCAGCTAGCCTTGGCCGCTGGGCTTTGGATTGGCCTGAAGAACGCCGCTGAACGAGTCGCGGTACGCCCAGGCGAGGAACAGTTGCAGGGCGATGATGACGATCGCGATCGGCAAGCCCGCCGGGTCCAAGAACACGTGAAATAGCAGGATGTGCACCGAGACCGGAGCCAGCAGGATCAAGCCGAGCGGGAGGAAACGTCCCGTCAGGATCATCAAGCCTGCCAAGACCTCGACCAGCTTCACCACCATCATGAAGTATCCCGTCGCGACGAGGGCGCCCATGAGCGAGCCAGCAGCCTCAGCCATTTCCGGAGTCGGAATGAAGTTGAAGAAGCCGTTCAAGCCAAAGACCACGAAAATCAAACCCAGCACCACACGTCCGCCGATTATCGCAAACTTCATCTCACGCTCCTCTACTTGGTCTCGTTAGACCTTGCCGATCTCCCGGGGCCCGAAGGTAACTCTTTAAGCCCTCGAAATGCCAGCTGGTCATTTGACTTGCATCGAATCGCCTTGACCCCAACGGGCGCGGTGATCACGCTCACGCGTTCATGGCAACGCCTCAGGTCCTGATTGAACGACTCAACCGCGGCGTTCAAAAGCGCAACGCACGCTGGGCGCTCCTACGCGATGTGGCGTTCGGCGATGCGCTCCGGCTTCGCCGCTTTCGCTTGGGCAATGGGCTGACCGTACTGACGCTGGTCGATCGATCCGCGCCGACCGTGAGCTACCACAGCTGGTTTCGCGTGGGCTCTCGACATGAACGCCCAGGCAAGACGGGACTTGCGCACCTGTTCGAGCACCTGATGTTCAACGCGACGCGAAACCACCCGACGGGCGACTTCGACCGCTTAATGGAAGGGGCCGGCGCCGAGGCCAACGCGGCGACATGGACAGATTGGACGTACTATTACGAAAACGCGCCTCGGGATGCCTTGCCGCTTCTCATCGAGCTCGAAGCCGATCGCATGGCAAATCTCGTTCTTCGTGTGCCCCAGGTCAGCTCGGAAAAAGAAGTCGTTGCCAACGAGCGAAAGCAACGTGTGGACGATGACGTCGAGGGCAAGGCCCTCGAGCTTCTCTACGAGAACGCGTTTGTTCGCCACCCGTATCGCTGGCCGACGATTGGCTCCATGGACGACATTCGCGGCTTCACCGTGAAGGATTGCCGCGAGTTTTATCGAACACACTATGCGCCGAGCAACGCAACCATCATCATCGCCGGTGATTTCAGCGAGCTCAAAGCGCTTTCGCTGGTTCAGAAACACTACGGGGGCCTGTCTGGCGCTCGCCGGATCGAAGAGCGTAGGGTTTTCAAGGAACCCCCGCAGCGTGCCGAGCGGGTCTTCCAGCTCCCAGCGCCGACGCCGACCGAAAAGATCCTTCTGGGCTACCGCGCGCCATCGTTCCTGGACCGCGATACGCCGGCGCTCGTCCTTGCGAACGAGGTCTTGTTTGGCGGCCAGAGCTCACGGCTGCACCGTTTGTTCTGCCTCGATGAAGAGCTCGCGCTTTCGGTACGAGGCTCGATTTCACCCTTCGTCGACCCCGGCCTCTTCGAGATGTGGATTCTCCTCCGGGAGGGAAAGAAGAAGGCAGTTGCCCTCGCGTTGCTCGATCGGGAGCTCGCCCGGCTCGGCTCAGAGGGGCCGACCCCCATCGAGCTCGAAAAGGCGATGAGTCAGCTGGAACTTTCGTTTTTGCACAGCATGGAAACCGCCGGAGGAAAGGCCGAGCAGATCGGTTTTTACGAGACCGTTGTCAATGACGGCGCTGCCGTGTTCGAGCGGCTCGAGGCCTACCGTGACGTGTCGACGCGCGACGTGAAGCGCGCCGTCGCCAAGTACCTCCGTCCTTCACGCCGGACGCGCATCGAGATTCTGCGAAGAGCGTCATGAGCGTGCTGGTCGAATCGAGCGGCGTGCTTCCGCTCGTCGATGTGGAAATCGCCTTCGCTGCAGGGAGCCTTCAGGACCCAGCAGGTCGCGAGGGCCTTGCCCTGCTCACGGGGCACCTCATGCGACGAGGCCCGGCGGGGCTGTCGCAGCAGCGTTTCGAGGATCGGCTCGCGAGCCTTGGAGCGCGGGTATCGGTCCAGGTCTCGATGCGTTCGACTCGGATTCGCGCCACCGTGCTTCGACGTAACTTTGAGCCCCTGCTCGGGCTTCTGTCCGATTTGGTCTGGCGGCCTGCCCTTCGTGCCAGCGACTTTGCCAAGCTCAAACGCCAAGCGCAGGCGGCGCTGATCTCGCGACTAGACGACGACCAGACCCTCGCCGCCCTGTGTTTCCGCGAGGCGCTTTTCGGCGAGCACCCGTACGCTCGCGCTCAGGGCGGGACGGTGAACAGCCTTGCTCGGATCAGCCTCCAGCAGGTCGAGAGCTTCTACGCGCGAAACATCGAGAAGGGGGCTTTCCTGGTCGGAGTCGCCGGCGACGTGATCGATTCCGAGGCGCGCGCGCTAGTCTCGTCGCACTTCCCAAGCACCAAACGGCAGAAAGGGAAAGACTCGGCCGTGCCAGCGACTAGGACACGCCCCGGCCGCCATGTGATCATCGTCGACAAGCCCGAGCGAACGCAGACCCAACTCTATATCGGCACCCTCGGCGCACGCACTCGCGATCGCAAGCTCTTCCCGCTCATCGTGTCCAACACTGCGTTTGGTGGCACCTTCAGCGGCCCGCTCATGCAGGAGGTCCGCGCAGTCCGGGGCTGGAGCTACTCCGCATACAGCCGCTTGCTGCACGCAAAGCAAAGAGAAGCTTGGTACATGTCGACGGCGCCCGCGGCCGAATACTCGGCGGATTGCGCAGCGCTGCAACTGGACTTGCTCGAACACTGGATCGATCGCGGAATCAAGAAGTCCCAGCTCAGCTTCGCGCAGCGCTGGTTGATCAACAGCCACTGCTTCGATCGGGACACGCCTTCCAAGCGCCTGGAATCTCGCCTCGATGTCGAGCTGCTCGGGATTCCCCGCAACTACGTCGAGAAGCACGACGAGCTCGTGGCTGGCGTCAGCCTCCAGGAAGCCAATGAAGCCACGCGCGCCCGAATTTCGACCAGAGATCTCACGATTGTCGTGGTTGCAACCGCAAATCAGGTAGCGAGCGCGTTCGAGCAGCTGCCCGGCGTGAAGTCCTTGGAAATCGTTCCTTTCGACCGGGGCTAGTTCGTCAGGACGCGCCGCAGCTCGGAGCGGCTCCACACGCGCGGTACCCGGACCTGTGGCAGCTTTGCCAAGCCTTTCGCTCGCGCGTGAAGCTCTCCGTTGGGCTCGGGCAAAATGATCGTTCGGAGGTCATCCGATTTCGTGAAAAACTCGATCACTTCCATCGATGAAGCATCGTGCGTAGCCGAGTGGATGATGAGGCCCGCGTACTCGGTTTCTTCGCTCTCCAGCTCGCGAACCGCGTCTGCGAGCGAATCAACACCTGAGACCGGAAAGCCAAAGCTTCGAATCTCGGATTCAATCTCCTCGCGTACGCGCCGCCGAGGTTCGAACACCAGGAGAGGAAGCTGCATCGCAATCGCGTTGCGCCGCACGAGGGCGCGCAAGACCGCGTTGTGAATCGCATCTTCTTGGTCCGCCGACAAGATCGGGAAAGCGATCGCGAGCGCCACGCCACCGTTCGCTCCGCGCGCTCGGCGAACCGCGCCCGTCAGACTCATCGTTTCCTCTCCGGTGTTGAGATCGATCAAAAGGTGCACGAGGTGGCCGGGCCGTAGCTCGCGATCGCCCGACACCATTGCACCTCCCGCAGAAATGTTCTCGAGCGTGTATTGGCCGATGCGATCGCCGCGTTGAAACAAGATAGCGCGGCCGTCCAGATCAACCCTGTGATTCGAGCGTCGATCCTTTTGTGCCCTTGCATGCGCCATTGAGATTTCAGAGTGCCGAGCCGCGCGACGAAAAGCTAGTCCGCAAGGGGTGATAAACCGATCGCCGTCGTGCGGTTTTGCGGATTCCATCTTTTGGGGTTCTCAATCGGAAGAATGATCGTATACTCGCCGACACGCGTAGGCCGCCGGGCTCAACGCGATCGAATCCCAACGGTGACACGTAAATTCGGGTCTGGTAGAGTGTCGGCCCTATGCCGAGCCTCAAGTGGATGGTGCAGCAGGGCCGGCCCCGCGTGTTTGGGATTTACAAGCGCGTGACGTCGATTGGACGGGCCGGGGCAAACGATATTTCGATCGATTCGGAGGCTCTGGAAGCGCATCACGCACAGGTCGTGTTCGATGGACGGGACTTCGCCGTGGCGCCCGTCGATCCCGGTGCGACGTTCCAGATCAACGGAAAGAAGAAGAAGAAATCGAAGATTTTTCACAACGACAAGCTGACTCTCGGGGACGTCGAGCTGGTGTTCTCACTCTACGACGAGAGCAGTTTGCGCGATCCGGACGTTCAGGGCAGGGCGTCTCAGACCTCCGAGATCGAGGGGATGATGAAGCTGAGCGATTTCAATCGCCGACTGCTCGAGATTCGAGCCATCCCCGACCAGATCGAAGCACTGCTCGACGCGGTGATCGAAGTCGTCCACGCAAACAAGGGTTTCGTCATCTTGCTGCGCGACGGAGACCCGGAGATCGCTGCCGCTCGTAACGTCGACCAGGAGACGATTCCAGATGCGGTGACTCAGCTTTCGGACAGCATTCTCCGCCGTTGCATCGACTCGCGCCAGCCACTCATCGTGAGCGACGCCGTCAATGACACGATGTTCAACTCGAGCGAAAGCGTCATGGACCTGCAGCTCAGCTCTGTCATGGTCGCGCCGTTGATTGCGCAGGGTCAGCTCCTCGGACTGATCTACGTAGGCAACGACAACGTGGTGAACTTGTTCGAGCAATCGAGCCTCGAGGTGCTCACGGTGTTCGCGGGTCAGGCATCGCTCATCTTGCAGAACGCGATCTTGCTCAACCAGCTCACCACCGATCGCGATCGCATCGCCGAAGAGCTAGAGTCTCAGAAATTCGGAGGGATCATCGGCAGCTGTCCGAGTTTGCAAGAGGTGTTTCGGCGCGTCGAGAAAGTGGCGGCGGCCGACATCAACGTCCTGATCACAGGCGAGACCGGCACCGGAAAGGAGCTATTCGCCCGCGAGTTACATCGCCGCTCCAATCGCTCCGAGGGCCCTTTCATCGTCGTCAACTGCGGCGCCATTCCGGAAAACCTCATGGAGTCGGAGCTCTTCGGTCACGTGCGTGGCGCGTTCACCGGAGCGGTGTCTACGCGGCAAGGCAGCTTCCAAGCTGCAAATGGGGGCACGCTGTTCCTCGACGAGATCGGCGAGATGCCGCTGTCGCTCCAGGTGAAGCTGCTGCGCGCCCTTCAGGAACGAGAGATCGTCAAAGTTGGTGACACGAAACCTCAGGCGGTCGACATACGGGTCCTCGCGGCGACGAACCGCGATCTCGAAACTTCGATCAAAGAAGGGACGTTTCGCGAGGACCTCTTCTATCGCTTGAACGTGGTGAACCTTCATCTGCCACCACTTCGAGACCGCGGAGACGACATCACGATCCTCGCGAAGTTCTTGCTCCACAAGTACGCTGCGGAATTCGGCGCAACGGTGAACGGTTTCACGCCCAAGGCACTAGACGCCATGCACAACTACGACTGGCGCGGGAATGTTCGCCAGCTGGAAAACCGCATCAAGAAGGCGATCGTGCTTTCGGACAAGACGCTGATCGGTCCGGACGACCTCGACTTGGGTGGCGACCAGCAGCGCGCGGTAGTTCCGCTCACGCAGGCCCGGGAAGAGTTCACGCGAACCTACATCCTCGAAGTGCTCGAGCGAAACGCTGGAAATCGCACGCGCACCGCACGGGATCTGGGCGTCGATCCCAGGACCATCTTCCGGTATCTCGAGCGCGAGCCCGACGCTCCGGACCCTGGTGGAGCTGCTGAGGGCTGACATTAATGTCATAGGTAACGCCTGGAATTCATGTGACACTGTCAGAAGCCCAAGGTTTTTCGGGTTCGGAACCGCGGCATGGCCTTTGCTTCTAAATTCGCTGGGATGCTTTCCTTTGCTTCATGTATCGCGGCGCTCGGCCTCGCCTCCGGCGCCGGGTGCATTGCGACGAGTCCGGTTGAATTCGACCCCGCTCAGAACTTCCCACCGTCGATCGTGAGCGAGCCGACCGCCGAGTTTCCGCTCAATCGGATCGGGCAAATCAACCTCGACGATCCCGTCGAAACCCCGGAGATGCCGCTTCAGATCATCGTTCGCGATCCGAACTTCGATCAGACGCTCGACTATCGGCTGTTTCTCGACTCGCCTCCAGCGCCGGATGTTCCCTTCACGAGCGGAGAGATCCCGCCCTCAGGCTTCCTCGAGCGCCCGACCGCGTTGTTCGTTCCCTACGATCTGCTCTCCGCGGGTGAGTGCCACCGGATCGAATTAGTCGTCGTCGGGGAGTTCGACAGCTTCGTCGAGCCGCGCCGTCCGGCCGAGGAGGGAGACTTCGACGACGCGACCTGGTGGGTTCGCATAACCGACACCGACAACCCCGTCATCCTTCAGGAGTGCCGATGAGAATCTGGCCCCTGTCGGCGCTCGTCGTAATCATGGGCTGCAGCTTCGACTCAGCGACGGTCGTGACGATCGACAACACTTGCGCGGGCGATGCCGGCTGCTCGCAGGGAGTCTGCGACGGAAATATCTGCGTGGATGATTCCGGCGCCTCGGTAGCCCTTGCGATCGAGGTCGTGCGCGGGCCGACGGAAGCTCCAGTCGTCACCCCAGAGAGCTGGGCTTTTCCGGCAGAACCAACATCGGCCTCGACCAGCCGCGACCTCCAGTTGCCCGCGACTCGGCAAGTCATCGGAACAGTTCGCTGGAACGGCTCGCCGGTCCCCGCAACGCTTCGCTTCGTTCGCCGGATGGATGAAGCTCTCGCTCCGCTCGTGCCGATTGCGATCGAGGTCGACACCTATCGCGACCCGTCGACCGTAGACGCATCGGAGGGCAACGACTTCAGCACGGTCCTGGTCGCCGGCGAGACCTATGAGCTGGTCGTCCTGCCAAGCAGCGACATGGTCATGGTACCCGCGCAAGAGCCTGCGCCTGCGATTCGAAGCTTGCCCCCGCTCTATCTGGCGTTTCCCATCGCGGAAGGCGATTCCAGTGAGCCCTTTCGCATCGACATCTCTTTTCCCGCCGGTCTTGCGGACGACTGCACGGTCAATCGCGACATCGGCTGCACGTTTCGCGCAGAGATTTACAGTCGCGACAACCAGGATGAGGTCGATCTGCCTGAGGCGGGGCTGCAAGTCCGGGCCGTCGACCCGCAGACCGGCCGCGTCGTGTCCTCGATCGCAGAGACCGACGCCGCGGGACGATTTGCCATTCGAGTCAGCAACGACGCGTCCGACTATTTGATTCGCATCACGTCGAGCGCGGGCCGCGCGCCATTTCCGGCGGTGTCCGTCGACCCGGATCTGCTGTTCGAGGATAACCCACCCGACAAGCTCATTTACATTCCCCGACTCGCGCCGGCTCAAGTCTCCGGTAGCGTCCGCGACAAAATCGGTAGGGCGGTGCCGGGTGCGACCGTGCGGTTTCTGTCGACGAAGATTTTTGGCGGCGTTCAGCTCGGGTTGGAGGGTAGCTTCAGCGGGTCCGCGACGACGAACGAGGACGGCAGCTTTGGCGCGGAGCTGTTGGCTGGGTTCTATTCGATCACTGTGACGCCGCCCGAGGACATCGCGAACAATTGGGGCATTCACTACGACGCGGTCGCCGTGGGTGAAGAGGGGGCGGAGCTCGACACGTTGGTGGTCCCGGCGCAGATCGGACTTTCCGGCACAATCTCGACTTTTCGCAATGAGGCGGCGCCGGGTGTGACCGTTCTCGCTCGCGCCCGGCCGGCGGCGGAGCCCAGCTCTGTGCACAGGTCTCAGGAGGTGGTGTCAGACGATCTCGGCGACTTCGCGATGAGCGTCGACATCGGTGTTTACGACATGCAGGTCAAGCTGCCCGCGGAATCCGGTTTCGCGTGGCTGGTCGAACCGGAGCTGCTGATGAGCCTCGATGAGGGCGACCGCCGCCGAGAGTATCGGTTGGAGCCCCCGGTCGCCGTCGATGGGGTGATTCGAAACACCGACGGGGAAACCGTCCCGAACGCGCTCGTGCGCGGATACGTCTTTGATCAAAGCAGCGGCGGAACCCGTTCTCTCCAAGTCGCCGAGGCCTTGTCGGGCGAAGATGGCAGGTACCGGCTGCTCATCGCGCCCCGTCTCGTCGGCGAATGAACATGACCAAGATGGCTGCGAGCCCGAGCCATCCCGGCCAGTCGCCGATGCGCCCATAGACGGTGTCCCCTTCGAGCATGTGAATGTCGTATCGAAGGTTCTCACGAGTGAGGAGGCCGGATTGGGAAACGACGCGGCCAAGCGGATCGATGACGGCGCTGATGCCGCTGTTGGTAGACCGCACCATGTAACGCCGGTGCTCGATTGCACGATACCGTGACAGCACCAAGTGGATCCAAGGTTCTTGGCTGTCGCCGAACCAGGCGTCGTTGGTGAGGTTGATCAGTACGTGAGGCTTGGCTTCGCGCACCATCTTTCGGGTGAAGCGGGCAAGTACGTCTTCGTAGCACACCGGCGTGGAGATTCGCCATGGCCCCAAGGTCAACGGGCGAACGTGGGTCCCGGCGCTGAAGCGCCCGCTGTTCGGCGAGAGGTCGTAGAGGATCGGGAAGATGTCGCCAAAAGGAAGATACTCTCCAAACATCAGCAGGTAGGTCTTGTCGTAGGTCGAGCGCACCGTTCCTTGGTCGTCGGTCAAAAAGACCGTGTTGTAGACTTTGCGCTTGCCGTCGATTCGCCCCGTCGAAACGCCTCCGAAAAGGAGCGGAGATTTCAAATCTCGACGCACGAGATCTGCCGAAATTGGCACCCTGCGTGGAAGGCCGTCGATGAACGCCGACTCGGGCCAGATGAGCAAATCGAGCTCGCCCTCCTCTTCCAGCTGACGGCTTTGCTCGAGGTGACGGCGATGGCCTTCGATGGCCTCGGTACGCTTCTCGAAGATGCCCATGTTCACCTGAACGATTCCGACGCGAAGGACCGGAGCCTTCTCGAGCTCCGCTTCGACTTGAGCCATGCGGACCATTCCATAGATCGTCGTGCAAGCGATCGCCGCGACCGTCAGGCCCCACAGCGCTTTCGGAACGGGGCGGCGTGCTCGCTTCCAACGCCAGGCCTCGTAAACCGAAAGGTTGACCAAGGCCATGACGACCGTGACGAGCATCGGTCCGCCGAGGTCTGCGATCTGCACGAGCGCCGTCTGCGCGAAGAGGCTGTTGGAGAGATAGGTTGGGAAAAGGGACGGGTAGAGCCACTCGATCAGGAGCAGCGTCGGGATGGCGACGAAGCTCGTGCTCCAACCCCGCTTTCGAAGCGCGCGGTAGACCAGGCCGTACACCGCGAAGTTGAATCCCAGATAGGCGGAGAACAGCAACCAGAAGAGAGCGCTCGCTGCGTATCCATACCCAGAGAACACGTCGAGGAACTCGACGAGCCAGTGGTAGCCTCCGGCGCAGGTCACGGTGCCGTAGAGCCAAGCGACCGCGAGGCTGTGACGCCAGGTTCGTCCGAGGCCGAGCTCGAGCGCGCCCCAGAGCGGCACCAGGCAGACCAAGGACAGCGGCCAAAACCCGAATCCGGCCCATCCGAGGAAATAGAATGCGCCTCCGAGCATCGCGAGTCCGTACGCCTGGTGGCGAGGCCTCAGGACGGAGTTGTTGGAGCTGCTCTCGGTCACCCGGCGCTTCGTAGCACGCGTTCGGTGGATTCGCGTACGACGTCGAGCAAGCGCTCGAGGTCGGCGTCCTCGATGTTGAGTGGCGGAATCAGATAAACGGTGTTGCCGAGGGGGCGGAGATGCGCGCCGAGCTCGAGGGCGGCTTCGGAGATCTTCCAGCCGACGGTACCCATGTAGCCACGGCCTCCAACGTCGAACGCAGCGCACATCCCCAGCGCTCGCGGCGAGGACACACCGACGACGTCGTTCATCTCCAGGATGCGAGTGGCAAGCCGCGCCGCTTTGGGCTTTGCGGCTTCCAGAATTTGCTCGTCACGATAAATCGCCAGCACTTCCCGCGCGACCGCTGCGCCGAGGGGGTTGCCGCAAAAGGTGTGTCCGTGCATCAGCGCGCGGCTCTTGTCCCCGCGAAAGCCGTCGTAGATGCGTTTGGTCGCCAGTGTCGCGGCAAACGGCAATACCCCGCCAGAGAGGCCTTTTGCCGTACAGAGCAGGTCCGGCGTGATGCCCGCCTGATCGCACGCCCACATCGAGCCCGTTCGGCCAAAGCCGGTGAAGACCTCGTCCGCAATCAAGAAGGTGTCGGCTCGCTCGGTCTCTTTTCGAAGCGCGACGAGTAGCTCAGGCGGGTACATCCGCATGCCAGCGGCGCCTTGGATCAGTGGTTCGACGATCACAGCCGCGATCTGATCGGAATCCCTGCGCAGGAGCTCGAACAGATCTTCAAATACTGGCTCCCAACGCTGCTCGACCGCGTCGGCCGGCCTTCCGACATCAAATAGAATCGGACGAAACAACGCACTGAACTCGTCGACGGCGCCTGCGCTCATCGCGCCCAGAGTGTCGCCATGGTAGGCGCCGGGAAGACCGAGGAAGCGCGTGCGCATCGGCCGGCCGTTTTGCTGCCAGTACTGAAAAGCCATTTTGAGTGCAACCTCTACCGCCGTGGAGCCGTTGTCGCTGTAAAACACACGGTCGAGTCCGCCCGGGGCAGTGTCTGCGAGCTCGGCTGAAAGTCGCGCGGCCGGCTCGTGCGTCACAGCAGCCAGGGTGCAGTGCATCATACGCTCGGATTGCCGCGCGATCGCTCCGCGAAGACGCGGATGCCCATGCCCGAGATTGTTGCACCACCACGACCCGCTCGCATCGAGCACCCGCCGCCCATCGGCGGCGATCAGCCAGGGACCCTCCGCCCGATCCACCACGAAGAGCGGACGCCTTTCGTGATCATCACTCGAAGTGTACGGGCGCCATAGGTGCGCCCGATCGAGGGCGATCAGCTCGTCGTCACTGGGCATTTGGTGAACTTTGCGATCCGCTAGGAAGAAGCGCCAACCGGGGCGCTGTGAACGCGACGCAGGGGTTCAACGGACGGGGCGGCTTGCAAAAGTGGCCGGAGGGGCTGGGGGTCAGCGTTCAACTTGCGCTGCCGCGGGCGCTTGGAGGCGGGGCGTTGGATTGGTTGCGTGCTGAGGTTTGATCGAACCGCCCCGCCCACCCCCACCCGTAGTCCTCCCTCGCGCTGCCGCCTGCCGTTGGGGGAGGTGGTTGGTCCTGTCTCCGTACGGAGGGGCGCGGGGAAACGCGTCATGGGATGGAGTCGACGTAGCGAGTGACAATCTGCACGGGAGCAACCACCGCAGATTGGGCGCGAGCTCCGAGGCGAGGCTTG
>CAMYMX010000013.1 GCA_947259605.1 uncultured Polyangiaceae bacterium
GCGCTCTTCAGTGCTTAACGGTTCAAATGCAATCATCGATTCAACCACCATCCCGGGCCAACCGAATGCCGCTGAACTGCCAGCGGGCATCGGCTGGGAAGAAATTTCGGTAGCTTCGGCGTGCATGGCCCGCGGGCGTTGCACAGCTGCTACCTCGCAACACCTGTTGGTTGCACATGAACTTGCCGTTGTACTCCCCGAGCGCCCCCTCGGCGGGGCGATACCCCGGATAGGCCGCATAGCTCGAGCTCGTCCACTGCCAAGCGGCTCCATACGGGCTGGGACTCGTTGGATGTACCTTGCTTGCGCGACCGCCTAAAGGCGCCGGCTCCGGATCGCTGGTCGCGACCTCCCACTCTTGCTCCGTAGGCAGGCGAACTCCGCACCAACGCGCATACGCGTCGGCTTCATAATAACTCACGTGGACGACCGGCTCGGCATCACGGACGGGCCTGCGCCCATGCAGCGTGAACTGGCTCCAGCCATCGACCTCGTTGCGCCAGTATTGCGGTGCTACCCACCCTTGGTCTCTCGCGGTGTCCCAACCCGCGCTCAGCCAAAGCTCGGGCCGGTCGTAGCCCTTGTCCTCGATGAACGCGAGATACTCGCCGTTGGTCACCAGCCGCCGGCCAATCTCGAACGGCTGGAGCAAGGCGTCGTGGACCGGACCCTCGTTATCGAAGTGGTAAGATGTCAGGTCACAGCCGATGCGCGCGATGCCCCCTGCGTGTTCCGACCAACGCATCGCCGGCACCGCTGCAGCGTCCACCGGCGGCGATGCGTCACAGGCGTAAACCGGGTCGAGTGGATTGCATGAGAGCAGGTGCTTGATGTCGGTAACCAGAAGCTCTTGGTGTTGTTGCTCGTGGTGCAAACCGATCTCGACGCGCCTGGCGATCTCATCATCAATCCCTGTCTGAAGAAGCTCGAGAACGGATGCGTCGACTCGTTCGCGGTAGGCCTTCACCTCGCCGTGGCTTGGCCTAGTTAGCAGCCCACGTGAAGGGCGGTGATACTGCTCGCCAATGGCGTTGTAGTAGCTGTTGAACAAGAAGGCGTAGGGCTCGGGCGATAGGCCGTCCACGCCCGCAGCGCGCAACACGAAAGTCTCGAAGAACCAAGTCGCGTGTGCAAGATGCCATTTGCTCGGGCTTGCATCCGGCATGCTCTGGACGCACTGATCCTCTTCAGAGAGCGGCACGACGAGCGCTTCGGTCTGCGCGCGCACCCTTTCAAAATCGTTTGCAAGCCGTTCGCGCAACATCTGGCCATTCATAGCTACCACCCTGAACGGGTCAAGAGCCTCGGTGTTACCAAGGATTTCCGCTGTTGTCAGCGTTGGCTATGCCCGAATCACCGGCTCCACTCGCTGAGTTTCTTCGCTGCCTCGTTTCCAGACACCGCGAATCGCCGGCAGGCTCACGAACAAGCCGATGAGGGTCCAGGGGACGGTAGCCATGAAATGTCCCGCAATTGCTACGGAGGCGGCCGCGCTCGGCACGACCCCCATGAGCTCCAGCGCATAGGCGACCGCGACGTGATACGTCCCGATGAAGCCCGGCGATGAGGGAGCCATCGTGCCGATCGAAAGAAAGACCATCACGATGAGCGGAGCGTAAAGCGGCAGCTCGAGTCCAAAAGCCCAGAGCCAACACTGAATGGTGAGCAGCCCGACCAGACGTATAGCGACTGTGAGCAGGAACGCCTGTGCCACCGCCCTGCTCGACCTTAGCGCGCTCAACCCATCGACGAACCGTTGCGACTTCTGGAAGAGCCAGGCCTGCAGCCTCGGGCTGAACGGACGCGAGAAGAACACGACGATTGCAGGAAACCTGGATGGCTTGGAGGCCAGCCACGCCACCGCGAGGAGCGCGACTAGGATGGCACAAAGCAGCCATGCGAGACGACGGTTGCCCGAGAGATCGACGGCGAGAAGCGGCACGACCACAGCAAACAAGATCAAGAACGAGATGAGGTCGAGCAAACGCTCCAGCGCTACGACCGCGACGGTGGACCCGCGAGAGATCTCGCCAGCCCTCGCAAGAAGGTCGATACGAACGAGCTCACCAAGCCGAAACGGGAAGATGTTGTCGGTGACGTACCCGCCCAAAATCGCAGTAAAACATTCCGTGAAGCGATAGCGACGGAGCGGCCTGAGGAAGATCTTGGTCCGCAGCGCGCCGAGCGAGAAGACGGCCGCTTTGGTCAGCAGGCAGCAGGATAGAATCCAGAGGTTGACTGAGGCCAGCGTCGGGCCGAGCTCCCGGAGGTCGATGCGCCGCAGGAAGTACACGGCAAGAACCGCGGATAGAACGAAGCCCGCGGTCATGAGGACGCGTTCCTTGGTCAGGCGCGGCCGCATCGCTACTCGCCGGCGAGCTCCAGACGCTGCTCGAAGAACTCGTAGAGGTCTGGAAGCGGCGCACCTTCATTGCCCAGTATCCCGGCAGAGATCGAGGCCAACGAGCTGCCCACGTACATCCCGACTGGAAGCGACTCGCCCGCGAGCTGCGCGAGGCTCGCGCCCGTCAGAAACACATCACCTGCGCCCACCGCATCCACCTCGTGAATCTCGAGCGCCGGTAGATAGTCGGTCCGCAGCCGGTCGCCGTCGCTTCGAGGAGGCCGAAAACAGAGCGAACCTCGCCGACCCATCGTCACCATGAGACCTTTGGCGCCACTGGCAGCGTAGTAGCGGCTCGCCAAGTTCGAGATGCCGCTCTCCGCATCACCCAAGGCGAACCGGAGCTCGTCCTCGGTCGGCGTTGCGAGCTGCGGCCTGCTGAACTTGAGGATGTTGGCCTGCCCATTCGTGCTCACGTCAGCGAAATAGGGCTTGCCGCATCGATCGGCGATCCCCGGAATCGCGTTGGCCAGCGTGGGACCAAACAGGCCATATCCGAAATCGGTCACGATGAGCCCGTCGTGCGCGTCGAGCTGCTCCTTCAGCATGACGATGAGCTCGTCACTGGTTTCGATGGGAATCGGGGCCGGATTCCCACGGTCGACTTTGAAGACCTTCTTGCCGCCGACCAAGTACCGGGTCTTGGTATACGCTCTGCGCCCCGGCGCACGCAGGTTGTGCACTTCGACGCCGGACCGTTCCAGGCTGCCTCTGATTCGCTGGAACGTTTCGTCCTCTTCACAGCAGGTGATGAACGTGGGCTTTGCGCCGAGGATGGCTGCCTGACGAGCGATCAGCCCGGCGCCTCCGATGAACCACTCCTCGCTGATGGGCTTCACCGACACAATCGGGCTCTCGGACGCGACGCGCGCGCCTTCACAGTGTGAATAGTGATCGAGGATGGCGTCGCCGAGCACCAATACTTTGAGATCCGAAAACGCAGCAATCGCGTTCTTGAGCCGCGCAGGGTTGATGGCATTGACCCGGCAGAATCGCTGGATCTTCTGCTGCTCCATATCCAGGGTGTTGCCCTTGCGTCGGCCGATCTCGGTCGACGAAAAGATGACGTCTCCGGAGCCGAGCACAACGCGGCCGCCGTACGCCTCGACGATCTTCTTCTCTTTGGCGAAGCGAGGGTCCTTCTTCGACTCGTACTCTCGACCTTTGACGTAAATGTCGGGTTGAATGGCCTCGAGGACGGGGCCAGCCCAATCATCTTCGCTCAGCGCCACGTAGTCCACGCAAGCAAGCTCTGCGAGATTATCGAGCCGTAGGTCTTCGGGGATGTAGGGTCGGTCGTATCCCTTCATCACCACGTCGTCTGCGCTCACCGTCACGACCAGTACATCGCCGAGGCTACGGGCCATGCGAAGATACCGGATATGACCCGGATGAACGATGTCGAAGCAGCCGTGACACTGAACCAAGGTCTTCCCCGCCTTGCGAAGTCGCGCCCTTTCGGCCTGCAGGCTCGCCATCGAGTGGATCTTCTTATCGGCTTCCTCACTACGCATTACTTCGGCTCCAGTGGATCAAGGCGTCGATGAGCGCGTCGCGATCGGGAGGCTCCAACTCGGGCGTCACCGGAAGACTGATGATCCGCCGGACCAAAGCCTCCGTGTGTGGCAGCCCTGGAGCGCTAGTTCCCTCGAACGCCCGCTGCTGGTGGATCGCGATTGGATAATGCACTTTGACGTCGAAACCTTTCGACGCGAGATGGGCGATCAAGGCGTCGCGTTTATCGTGACGAATGACGAATGTGCTGTAGGCAGGCTGAGCGTCTTCGGTGATGCGCGTCAGCTCGAAAAAGGGCCGTAGTGCCGTTTCATACGCCGAGGCATGATCGCGGCGGCGCACGAGCCATTCTTCGAGATGCGGGAGCTTCACCAGAAGAATCGCCGCTTGCAGCGTATCGAGCCGCGCATTCTCACTCGGCACATCGACGTGATCGCGGTCACGGTGGCCGAGCGACCTGAGGCGCCGGAGGAGCGCGGCCAGATCTTGGTCGTTGGTCGTGATGAATCCCGCGTCGCCGCACGCAGACAAGGTCTTCAACGGATGCAGCGAGAAGCAACCCGTCCCGAACGACCCTACGCTGCGGCCGTAGAGGGTCGCGCCGACCGCCTGCGCGCAGTCTTCGATGAGATGTAGTCCGTGTGCCCGGCAGAGCTCCTGAATCGGATTCATGGGGCAGGGGACACCACCCAGGTGAACGGGAATCAGAGCCTTGGTTCGTGGCGAGATCGCTGCGGCAAGCAGCTCCGGGTCCATCAGCCCGGTCGTCGGGTCGATGTCGACGAAGACGGGCGTCGCTCCAACCAAGCAAACCGACGTCGCGGTGGCCACGTACGAATGAGAGACGGTGATGACTTCGTCCCCAGGTCCGATGTCGAGCGCCCGCATGACCAAGGTCAGCGCGGAGGTGCCAGACCCAACGCCGACCACTTGCTTTACGCCGAGACGTCGAGCCAGCTTTTCCTCGAGCTCGCCCACTTCGGGGCCGTTGATGAACTGGCCATGCCCCAACACGCGATCGATCGCTTCGAGAATGCGAGGCCGCAGGGCCTGGTTCTGTTTGACCAGGTCGACGTATGGAACCGAAGTCATGAAACGAGCTTCGCGGCCGACCGCCAAAGCTCCGGTCGCGCCTTCATCCATGCGACGTTTCGATAAACGTCGGAGCGGCTGTCTGAAACCCGGCCCGAGCCATAGGCCTCGCGTAGCTCTCGGACGGCAGTGACCAAATCGTGCTGCGGCTCGAAGCCCAGCTCCCTGCGCGCCCGGGCGGCGGACAGGTGGTAGGAGCGCGGATCATCGGTCGGCACGGTGTCGATCGGTAGCGACGAGTCGAGCTCGTCTCGAATCATTTCTGCCAAGGCCATCACCGACGCGTTCTTCCGGCTCACGTTGAACGCACGAGCCTGGATCTTCTCGGCAGGCGCCGTGAGGAGCATGCGGTAAAACGCCGTCAGATCCAGAATGTGCACGTTGGGACGCATTTGGGCGCCGCCAAAAACCCGAATCCGTCCGTCGGTCAGGGCCTGGTCGGTCAACAAGTTGATGGTGAGGTCTAGTCGAAGTCGAGGCGAGTAACCGCAGACCGTGGCGGACCGGACCGAGACACCGACGAACGAGTCATCGACCAGGCTGTTGAGGATCTTTTCCCCCTCAGCCTTGCACTTGGCGTAGATGGTGATTGGGTCGAGGGAGAGCTCCTCGGTCACATTCTCGTCGTCTTTGATCCCGTAGACGCTGGCGGAAGAGGCGTAGAGGAAGCGCTTCACGCCGTATCGCTTCGATGCACGCATGAGATGATCGACCGCGCGAAGGTTCACCGACTCGGTCACTTGGTGATCCAGCTCGGAGCTAGGGTCGTTCGAGATGGCAGCGAGATGAATTACGGCGTCGAAGCCACCCTCCTCGAGCGCCGTGTCGACGGCTGCGAAATCTCGGATGTCGCCATGGATCTTTGCGCAGCGCGCGTGGACGACGGGATCGGAGCTTGGGTCCGTTCCATATAGAAAGGCGTCGAAGACGGTGACATGATGTCCTTCTTCCAGGAGCTCCGGGACCAAGACCGCGCCGATGTACCCGGCGCCCCCAGTCACAAGTAATTTCTGGTTCCTCATTTCCGCCTCTTGTCGTCGATACGATATCCTAATCCTCGGATGAATGAAAAATGACGACATCGGCGGTGCTCTTCGATATGGACGGTGTGCTGGTGGACTCGGCGTCCCTACATGTGCGGGCCTACGAGCAGGTATTCCGTGACGCTGGAATCGAGTTTTCCATGGCCGCCCGGGACGCGGTTCGCGAAGGGAAGTCCCGATCGGAGGTGATAGAAGTCGCGGTGCCGGAAGCGAGCAATATCATCAAGCAAGAGCTCTTCGACGCCAAACCAAACGCCGTCGCCGAACTGCTTCGCACTGCAGGAAATGTGAGCATGCCCGGCGCGACTCGGACGGTTCACACATTGGCAGAACGTGGAGTGGCCATGGGGGTCGTCACGAACAGTAGCGCACCCGAAATCTGGCTAGAGGCAGCCGGTGTCTTGAAGCACATGAGCGTCTTGGTCATCCGAAACGACGTCTCGTCGCCCAAGCCATCCCCAGAAGGCTACCTGCTGGCTGCGGAGCAACTGGGCGTCCAACCAGCACAGTGCATTGCGTTCGAAGATTCACACGATGGCTGGTTGGCCGCGAACCGCGCAGGCATGCGCGCAGTGATCGTTGCCGCGCTGCGTCCTGCTTGGGCCGAGACGAGCATTGAGCTGTTGGCTACGATGGACAGCGCCGCCGTGCTGGCCCTGTGTCTCCCCACTCCGGGGAAGGAACTCGCATGAGAGCCCAGGAACCAATGCATGGGCTACGTCGGAAGGCCGTCGAAAGACGCAGAAGGTGACGGCGTCCCTGCTCCGCACGGTTCCTCTCCTGCTGGCGGCCGTCGTAGGGCTCGTCGTGATCGATGCCGGCTTCGTCTATGACGATCCCTCTGCCTTGCTCGAGAACCCAGTGGTAAATGGAACCGCTCCGGTTTGGGAAGCCTTCGTACGCTTGGTCAGCCGCCGTCGGAACTCTGTTCGCGCTCCATCATCACAACGCGTCCAACACTTTCTTTCGCGCCGATGACCTCGATCGCGGCGCCTACCACCGGTTCGTCGACGTCTATCTGGTGCATCGCTTCCCCGAGCCGGTGCAATGGGAAGAGATCGTGTCCACGAGCTCCCTTTCAGCCCTGGAGCGCTTCGTCGAGCTTCCGGCAATCCTAGAACCGAGAGATCCGTGCCAGATGGTTCGGATCTTCATGAGGACTGCCAGGGAGTATGAGCCGCTCCACGAATACGTCGCCCAGCATTGGGCGCCCCGATACCCACGCTGCGTTTCTTGGCCGCGCTAAAGCGGTCAGCTCTACCAGGCAGCCACCGCGGACAGCACCACGGGCCGCACCGGATAAAGCCCACGAGGCACTTTGAGCCAAGGTAGCCCGATGATCGGTCGAATCGGGTCGCGCCAGCTCGCGTCGGACGGTGCCGGGTAGTACGAGCTCAAGTCGGTGAAGCGCTGCCGAAGCAAGACGCCGCGGTAGAACTCGGCGCTGTGCATGACGACCAGAGGTATTCCAGCAAAGCCCAAGACGAGCCTCGTGACAGGTGCCGCAGCGGCTTCGACCCAGTAGACCGGACGCGAAACGGAGAACTCACTGATCCAGATTTGCCCGCCAGCCTTCAAGACCCGGCGAACCTCGCCTAAGACCTTCTGCACTTCCCGGCGAGCCGCGCGCCAGGATTGCTCCGTGATGTGATGAAGGACCAGCGGGAGGACGACATGGTCGAAGCTCTCATCCGGAAACGATAGGGCCCGGGCGTCATCCAGAACGGTTGAAATGCCTGCCTCGCGGTGCGGTCGCAGCATTTCGTCGGAGACGTCGGCCACGACGAGATCGAGGCTGGAAACGGCTTCCGGGGAGTGACGAGGCCACATGCCGCCTATCGAGAGAACACGACCGCAAACGCCTTGCTCGATGTGCCGAGCAGAAAGCTCGTTCATCGTGCCCATGCCCGCATCGGTATCGTAGTACGTGCCTGCGTTGCTGTTGAAGAACTGTGACGGTTCCAATGGCTTCTTCCTATCGCGAGCCCGCGAATGACGACTTCACCGCATCTCCTCAGGGGAAGGAATCGACGTCGAGCCGCCGCTCTTTCCATCAGGGACGTTGAACCTCTCCGCATCTTGCAAGGAAACGAAGCCCGGCCGGCAGTCAGATCCCCAGAGCATCAGCAGGCCTTTGCGATCCGGATACAGCTCCATGAGCTTTCGGTCGTGCGCGACGCTGAGGTGGTTGACCCATAGGATTCGATTCTCGAAATCGGGGTCGTTGACCTCCTGCGCTAATACGAAGTGCCGGTTTGCCGAACACGCTCTGCGGATGAACGGGCGGTTCGTGAACACGATCGCCTGACCCTCGATCTGCTCCGCCGCAACGGCCGGTCGCCGAATCAGCTCGGACACTTCATGCAGCGCTAACGCCCGAACCGGCACATACCCACACAGCGCCGCCGCGATGAGGCCTATGCAGAGCGCCACTGGAAGCCGCGCAACGGAGGGCGAGGCGCCCAGGTCTCGTAGGCCATTCCTCAAGCGCGCTACGCCAAGCGCGCTCAGCATGATGATCGGGAGCACGATCTCCGCGTAGTGAACCGGACCAAAAGTATCGATACCCGGACTACGCAGATAGGCGTGGGACAAGATGAAACCGAAGACCATCAGCCAGAGAATCCAAGCTCTTTGGCCCAGCCAAGAAGCAAACGGTAGAAACAGGAACGCAAGCGGCCATCCGAAGAGAGCGAAATTGAGTCGGGTCAGCGCGATCCCCGTTCGCGATAGTGCGAGATCCAGCGAACCAAAGCCGAATGATGGTGTCCAGTCATCCGGAAGTGAGGACCAGGCCGCATAGTGGAAGCCGTTCTCGCGCGCGTAGTCGCCAGCTCGTTTGTAGGCGACGTAAGTGATGCTCCCGTTCTGGACTGCGTTGACTGCGAAGAACGCAAGGGCAAACGAAATAGCGGGCGCCGCGAACGATAGGACCGCTACCAGTCGCTTCTCCGAGCTGAGTTTGTGCAGAGCCGCGGCCCAAACGAAGAGAAGCGGAACACCGATTGCGACGGCAACAGTCGGACGAATGAAGAACGCGACGGAGAACGTCGAAGCGATGCCTGCGTGGAGCCACCAGGCGGCGTCGCCGCGATTTGCGCGAACGGTCAGGTAGGTCATCCAGGCGAGCGCAAACATGCACGAGGTGTGGGAGAGCTGAGTCGCCGCGGTGAATTGAACCATCGGAGCGAAAAGAAAGAGGAGGACTCCGATGACTGCGGCCCCACGGCCCGAGAGGTCCCGCAAAGTCAGGAAGATCGCTGGTACCGTGAGCGCCGAGTACAGCGGGTTCATCAACTCGGGCACCCCAAGTGCCAGCCCTGGCGCCATGAGAGCCGGCCAGCCCAGGAAGTATTGAGAATAGAACTTGCCGTCGTTGATCATGAAGATGTGATCAAAAAACAACTTCATCGGGGGCGAGTCCGCGTATAGACGTCCGCTCAACAGCAGCTCCGACGAGAATCGGTAGACCGACTCGTCGTCAGTCAGGTCGGCGCCCAGAAGTAGCCGCCAATGGATCAGGGCCGGAATCGCAAAGGCCAGCACACTGGACGCTAGAATCAGGTGGCGGTCGGGCGTCGCGCGAAGTTGCTCGTAGGTATCTTCCGCCCATTTGGTTTCGCCAAGGGCGGCGAAGGCGTAGCCAAACAGCAACGCAGCGACCGAGCCGAAGAGCGCCCAGTACGCGAGGAACTGCGCATAACCGCTGCTCAAGATTGTGGTGGAACCGAGCCGTAACTCGTACCAGTCCAATCTGTGCGCGCCGATCGCCCAGAAGATGCAGAGGGCGAGGACGGCCCCGGCCAGCAAGCCTGCAACGGTCCAGGGGCGGCGCGAAGCTCCGCGTTCGATGCTCATTCGCCTCTCGCTCGAACCGAAAGCAAGAGGTTCGATCTCATGCCCATAAAGCGGTGAAAGCCGAGATCAGCGCGGGCTCTCGCTTCCGGCGCCAGAAGGTCGAGCAGCTGCCCTGCATCGAGAAGGTTCAGGTTCTCTTCTTTGGAGAAGAATTCGAATCCGGCAGCCGCGTAGATCCGCCTGTACATGGGGGGAGGCAGGTAGTGCAAGAATGGGGTGACGGTATGGAACTCGATCGGATGCCGCCGGTTCGGAGTCGTAACGAACGCGCGCTTTCCAACACGCAATATCTCAGCGAGAAAGGCGCGCTGGTCCTCGCGTGTACCCACGTGCTCGATCACCGCATTCGAGAATACGAGGTCGAACGATTGGTCGTCGAAAGGCAGGGGTGCGTTCCGCTGCAACTGCACATAGCGGCCCTGAGGGAACACGCGCTCGAAGACCTCAGGCTCCTCCAGCCCCGAGGCAGTAATCTGCCCGGGATGGGGATAGAGGGAATGCAGGAAATAGTCGCGCGCCTCTTCGAGCGAGCCGTTGGTTCCCACCTCGAGCAGACGCCAAGCAGGCCGCGGCGGAAACGCATCAGCGAAATGCCGGTACAGCTTGGTCTGTTCGTTCCGTAGCACGCGTCGGAGCATCCAACGCGGGAGTGCTTTTGTTCGGTAGTGGACGCTTCTATGCGCCGTTTCATCCATGACTGGCAATTTTCATCGACTGACTCGTCTGGGTCAAAAAGATTGACCCGCGCCCAAGGACGGGTCAGAAATCTTGGATCATATGGCGAAAACAGGAAAAATCGGGCCCTCGAACGCTGAGACGGAAACCCTGTGCGTCATCATTCCTTGCTTGAACGAAGAGCGCCTGGTCAGGTCGACCGTCGAGGAAGTTCTGGGACATACAGGCGCACTTCCCATGAGCCTGGAGGTCCTCGTGATCGACGATGGCTCGACCGACGGGACGCGAGCCGTCATGGAGCAGCTCTGCCTCGAGTACCCGAACTGTCGTATGATTGCGCACGACCAGAATCGCGGCCTAGGGCGTTGCGTCACCGAGGCATACGAAACGATCGAGGACGGCACCTGGGTGACCGTGTTCCCGGGTGACAGCGAATTCGTCTTTCCGGAGTCCATCGACAATCTGCTCGCGGCCCGTCACGGGCACGACGTGGTCCTCGGCTATCTCTACAATTCCGTGGTGAGGAAGTTGGGGCGACGAGTTGCGTCCACGGCGTTTCTGAAACTGACGAAGACCCTATACGGATTCCGGTGGAGAGCGCTCAATGGAATGAAGCTCTACAAGGTCGAAGCGTTCAAGGGTATTCACACTGTCTCGGGCGGTCATGCCTATGTCGCGGAGCTCCTCGCGAAGGCCCAACTGAGGCGCCCGGAGCTGAGGATTACCGAGGCTCCATTCATCTCTCGCGGTCGTTCCATTGGAAACTCTCATGCGATCAAACCCAGGTCGGTTCTTCGCGCGGTGCACGAGACGTACAAGGGCGCGAACGACGTGTCGAAGTATCGTGAAAAGATGGTAGCCCGCTATCAGCACGAGCTCGAAAAGGGAGTGGAGAACATCAGCTTTTTCCCGCCCCCAACCAAGGACTGAGAGGCCATGCGCCTCGCGATCACGCAGCCGAATTTCTTGCCTTGGCTGGGGTACTTCGAGCTTCTGGACTACGTGGACGTCTGGGTGAGCCTGGACAATGTCCAGCTGAGCCGAGGTTCGTTCGTCTTGCGAAACCGAGTTCGGAGACCCGACGGCGCGGTGGAATGGCTCAGCTTGAGCATCCCCAAGAAGTGCCCTTTGCAGACCTCGATTCAGGAGGCGCCGATCTCGACCAACGGCTGGCAGGATCGGATCATCCGCAAGCTGCAGAGCTACTACCGAAATGCGCCCTTCTACGAGCAGTTCGGAGACCGGGTCGCGGAGCTGCTGAGCTCCCATGCGGACGCCCCCGGAGTTGCCGCGCTCAATGAGATCATCATCCACGAGCTCTCTTCCTGGCTGGGCATCGAGTACCAGTTCCACCGGGCCTCGGACCTCGAACCGGGGCTGCAAGGCGACCCACAGGAAAAAGTCCTGTCGCTGATTCGGCATTTCGACGCTGATGTCTATTGCAACTTCGCGGGCGGCGTGGACGAGGGCTTGTACGACTCCGCTGCTTTCGCACGCCAAGGGGTGTCTTTGCAGAGGCAAGCGTACGCTCATCCGAGCTACTCGCAGCACGGAGGCGGATTCGAACCGTACTTGAGCGTGCTCGACCTCCTATTCGAAACCGGGGATGAAGCCCTGGGAATCATTCGAAGCGGGCGCGGCTGGGAAGAGGTTCCTGCACGAGATGCCGAGGTGTCATCTTGATGAAGATGCAGCGCTTCTTTCGATCGGTCTACGAAGACAACGCCAATCGCAGGTCCGGAGATCGCAGGTCGCTTTACAGCGACGTGATTCGCTACTGCGCGAACAGGCTGGTGCAGCCGGTCGATCGGATGCTGGTGCGAAAGCACAGAGATCCGCGGGTTCCGATCGTCTTCATCGTGGGCGCGCCTCGCTCGGGGACGACTTTGCTCTATCAACTGATGTGTACCCATCTGGACGTGGGATACGTATCGAACGCGATGGCGCGTTGGTGGATTGCACCCGTAGCGGCGGCGCGTTTCCTTTCACCCTTGCGCGGTGCACCTGGGAGCTTCGCTCTGAGCTCCGATCTCGGTCGCAGCGAGGGGGCTGATGCTCCACACGAGTTCGGCTGGTTCTGGCAGTTCCACCTGCACCACGAAGACAGCGACGACCTCGATGCCGAGGCACTGGCCACCCGGGATTTCCGAGGCGCCAAGGCGGCTCTCGAGGGCCTGGCCGGATACTTCGACCGCCCCCTGCTGCTCAAGGCGCTCGTGCACGTTCCCTACAAGATCACTTGGCTAAAAGCACAGCTCCCGCAGGCGAGGTTCATCTGGATTCATCGCGATCCGATTTTCGTGGGACAATCGATTCTCGAGGCCCGGCAGAATCGGTTTGGCGACCCGAATCGCTGGCTCTCGGTTCGGCCCAGAGATGTTGCGAGCTGGCGAGCTCGCAGTCCCTGTGAGCAGGTCGCCCATCAGATCCTCGATGTCAACGCCTCTATGAATCGCGCTTTCGCGGCTCTAGACCCCAGCGACGGGCTTCATGTCGAGTACGAACAGCTCGTCCGGCAGCCGAACGCCGAGCTCCGGAGGATCGCAGAGTTCTGCGACGCGGGTGTTCGGACCAATACGCGGCTCTCGTCGCTAACGCTCGAACCCCGTAACCGGAACCGGCTCTCCCCCGAGGACCACCGGGCTCTCAGCCGGCTGCTCTCGAACAGCGAACGAGCTCAGAGACCGTCGTAGTATTCGCGAGCGTCGATCGCGGTGCGCCGGAGCCCTTCGCGGGTGTCGACGATCGGATGATAGCCGAGGTCTTGTTTCGCCTTGTCGATCGAGAAGTGGCTGTCTCGGACACAGAGCTCAACCTCGACGATGCTGACCGGGGGCTTCGGCTTTCCAAAGACTTGGAAAACGCGCTCGCCAGCCGTGGCCAGCGCACGCGCGACGGGTCCGGGGATTCGAATCGTACGCGCATCGAGGCCCATGTCTTTGACGAGCGTCTCACTGAACTTCCCGGTGTTGATCGGATCTCCATCGGTGATGATGTAGGCCTGGCCGCAGACCGGGGATCCTTCGACCAGGCGCTCTGCTGCGCGAATCTGCGCATCGACGAGATTATCGATGTACGTGTAGTCCATGCGCGTCCCGCCGTCGCCGAAAAGCACGAGCGGTGCGCCCCGCTTGAGCGCTTTCATCAAGGGCCCGACCAGAGTGCTGCGTTCGCCCGGCCCGTAGATCCCCCCGGGCCGAATGGCGCTGCTGAGCAATCCCGACTCGCCATTCGCAGCGAGCGCTAGCTGCTCGGATGCGACCTTGGTGCTCGAATAAAGATCGGACGCCGTGCTGTAGGGGACGGTCTCGTTGGAGCCACGATGCTGATCTCCCGATGCGGTGATGATCGAGCTCGTGTGCACGAAACGCCGCACGCCCGCTCCGCGGGAAGCTTGCAAGACGGCCCGCGTCCCTTCGATATTGACGCTACGGACGAGCTCGGCAAAGGGCTTGGGAGCGTACGTCAGCGTTTCGATCATCGCGGCAGTGTGAAAGATCGTGTCGACCCCTTCGCAGGCCTCCGCAAGGGCAGCTGCGTCGCGGATGTCGCCGCGGAACCAGCGAAGCTTGGGATCCTCGAACGCCGCTGGCGCCTTGTCGAAGCCGTGCACCTCGCAGCCGCGCGCTAGCAGGGCCCGCACCAGATTGCTTCCAACGAAGCCCGCGCTTCCCGTAACCAGGCAGCGGAGCCCATCGACCGGCCGTACTCGTTCCATCGGGCCGGCACCGTGGCAAATCAGCCGGGCGGAGGCAAGGTGTCGCGACCTTTCGGGACGCCGAGCACCGCCCTGAGCACGCGCTGTTCCACTTGCCTCTCGAGACGGCTGGGCGTGGGAATCCTGAGTAGAATATTGACCGTGTTCTTGTCGACCAGCTGGTAAGTGACGCGGGGGTCGACGATCGGAGGGACCAGGCCGTGGCGGCGATAGCGTGCAGCCATCGGCCGGCGAACGTCGTCGATGAACTCCGCACAGGCTTCGCGCGCCGCCGAAAGGGCCTTTCTCTCCATCGCCGCGAGGTCCTCGTTTCGGTCGACGGGAATGCTCATCAAGTGCAGCATGTACTCGCCAGCGAGGCTCTCGTTCAGAACGGCTTCCGTCATGAGCAAGCTATTGGGAATGCTGATCGTGCGCCCCGTTCGTTGGTGCCCCTGCCCCACTTCGAGCACCAAGGTGCTCAATAGGCCGGTATCGATCACATCTCCGCGGATCGATGCAATCGCGATCCGATCGCCGACCTCGAATGCATTCGCGCTCACCCGATAGATGGCGCCTTGAATGCAGGCGATCGTTTCCTTGGTGGCCCATACGATCGCCATCGCGAGAACGACAAAGGAAACGGCAAGCGTTTGAAGCTCCGCCGCCCAAATCGTGAGAAGACCAAACGCCAAGATCGCATAGGAGAGCCCCCGAATCTGCGATGACCAGCGAAGGCGAAGCTTGTCTCTGCTCGGCAGCGCCCGGCGAACGAAGCGAAGCGCGACGTAGCGAACGACCAACACCGACACGAGCAAGACCAGCGTCGCGATCAGGTGACTTAGAAGCTGCGGATTCTGAAAAAAGTTAGCGACACGCGACTGTGCGTTCGGGTCGGTCATCGACTCGATGATCGGATTCATCCGGCGCCTACCTCGCCTCGACGGATACGCCGTCCCGAACGCTATCGCTTGGATAGGCGATCACCATCTCGCCCTCTTCGAGCCCGGATAGCACCTCGGTTTCGAGACCGTTGGTCTCTCCGAGCTCCACGGTTCGAATGACTGCGGTGCCCTCTTCGACGACGAAGGTCGCCCAGGACTCCTCCGAACGGAAGACGGCGCTAGCGGGCACACGGAGAACGTCACTGCCCTCCCAGACCGAAATGCGCGCTTCGACTCGGTAGCCATCGCCCAAGCTCTGCCAGAGGTCACGATCGTCGTCCATGTCGATGATGACGTTCACTCGCTGCTCTTCGACGCCCAGAGCGGAGAGCTTTGTGAACGCCGAAGGCTCGACGATTCGCACGTGGCCGCGCAAGGGATTCTTTCCTCCCCATCGCTCGATCAACGCTGGGGCCCCTCGTGGAATCCGTGTCGCATCTTGGCTCAGGACGTCAACCACGACCTCGAGCGCGGAAGGATCACCCAGCTCCAAGATGGGCGTACCACTTTGAACAACACCTTCGCTTTCGTGGAACAGTTTGAGGACTTGGCCGGCGACGGGCGAGATGATCTCCAACTGCTCGCCTTCTTCGCCTTGCCCGCTCAGCTGCATCAGGGTCGTCTGCGCCAGCTTGAGCTGGTGCTCTGCAACCCGTCCGCCAAACTCCGCAGAGCGAAGCTCTTCCTCACTGCTCCGGTACGTCGACACCGCGCGATCCGCATCGCTTCGCGCCAAGCCTCCTTGCTGCACGACCGCCTGCGCACGCTGAGATTCCTGCTTAGCGAAGTCGCGCTGGAATCTCGCGCGGTTGACTGCAGCTTGCGCCTGACGCCGCGCCGCCATCGCAGCGTCGACCCGCGCTTTCGCCTCGGCCCTCGTCCGTGAATCGAGAAGCGGTGGCGGAAGTGGCACCAGTCGAGCGAGCACCTGTTCCTGTTCAATCGAATCGCCTGCCTCGAGATCGGGTCGAGCTAAGTTGCCCGTGACAGGAGCGGAAACAGTATATCGGTCTTTGACGCGCGTCCGTCCGTCCTCGTTGACGGTGACGATGAGCGCCCCTCGACTGACCTCTGCGACTTCGACTTCGACGGGATTCGGAATCCAAGCGACCACGATCAACCCAACGACGGCAATCACCGCCAATGCGATGAGAACCCGTCGAATCCATTTCTTCAAACCGGACGCCTTGTTCATGCGCCATCTCTCCTTACTCTCTCGTCTTGAGCACGCCAATTAAGTCCAAAGTGTCGAGCCTCCGCCGGACGAGGAGCGCGCTCAGGACGGCCGCGGCCAAGATTACCACGACCGAAAATGCATAGGTCTGGGATGAGATCAGCATGGGCAGCCTGAACTGCTCCGGGTCGGCCTGGAGCTCGATGAGCGCCTTGGCTCCCCAAGTCCCCAGCACCATTCCGACCGGGATTCCCAGGCAAACCTGGATAGCCTGCTCGCCGAGTAAGATCGCCGAAATCTCGGTCCGGGTGAACCCGAGGACTCGCAGCGTGGCAAGGTCGCGGCTTCGAACCGAGAGGCTGACCCGGGCGTTGTTGTAGACCACCGCCACCGCGATCGCCGTGGCAAACAAGGTGAGTATCAGGGTGACGACCCGCATCGTCTGCCTCGTTTGAGCCTCGAATTTTTCCAAAACCGTACGCTTCCGATGAATGCTCTGGACGGTGGGAATGTCGGTGAGGTAGGCGTGCAGCTCTGCTTCGCGTCCCGGGTTCACGCGAAGCAGAGCAGTGTTGATCGTCGGCTTCTCGCGAAGCAGGCCGTGCAGGCTGCTCTTTTGCATGTAGCCCTGTATTCCAAAAGCCTCGTCGATCGTTCCACTGACGCGGACTTGCCTCGTCCCACGGTCGCCTTCCTTGAGCTCGACGTCGATCAGGTCGCCGGGCTCTGCGCCGAGGATGTCGGCCAAAACATCGGTGATTAAGACGCCGCTGTGCGGGATGCGCGCCGGTTGAAACTGTCGAGTGAAGAGCCGTCTCAGATGGCTGTCCGGCGGAAGCCCAATGAGGACGCTGTCCCTCCAGCGCGGGCCCAAACGAAAGCGCACCGGTGTCGTCCGGTAGCCGTCGACCTGATCGACGCCGGGGAGATGCGCGAGGTACCCCAGGCCCCGGTTCGCGACTTCATTCTTGAAGATCACGCTGATGTCTTCTCGCTGCTGCCGCCCGAACTGGAGGTCGAGGATCGGCCCGTGCGCGTCCTTTCCAAAGCGGCCGAGAATGATGATCGCCAGAGCGAAGGCGATCCCGGCAGAGGAGAGCACGGTCCGAAGCGGGTGCCGCCAAATCTCACGAAAGACCATCATGGTGGTTTGTCGGAGCCGGCGGAGGCCCGGCATCTGCTCGATTGGCGAAGCGCGGTAGCGCGCGGGAGTTGGAGGCCGCATGGCCTCTGCTGGCGGAAGCGTCACGGCACTGCGGACCGC